>JAAYLK010000046.1 GCA_012521895.1 Clostridiales bacterium | reverse complement strand
TCAAGCGATGGCGCGGGGTTGCAACCAGGTACGCGAAAACCAGCGACGGGTTCATTGCTGCAATTCAAGTTCGATGTATCGCCATTTGGGCAGGAGTCCTTGCATAACTCGTGTAGACACTATCTAAGAACTTTAGTAGGGTTGTTTCAGGAGCAAACGAGTGAACAAGCATAATTTATTGCCTGCCTTTTTAGCTGTTCTGGCAGCTGTTTTTTATGCTTTGAGCATTCCATTCTCAAGAATATTATTGCAATCAGTTCAACCTGCCATGATGGCATCCATGCTCTACCTCGGCGCGGGCATCGGCGTGGGCTTGCTGTATTTCATGCGAAAAAAGCGGGAGCCGGTATCAGAAAAACTGGACAGGAAGGACCTGCCTTATGTGCTGGGCATGGTTGCCCTGGACATCCTGGCGCCCATCCTGCTGATGCTGGGGCTGAAAAGTACACCGTCCGCGACAGCCTCCTTGCTGAACAACTTTGAGATTGTGGCCACCTCGCTCATCGCCCTGCTCTTGTTCAAGGAACTCATCTCGCGCCGGCTGTGGCTTGCCATCCTCCTCATCACCTTGTCCAGCCTGTTGCTGTCCTTTGAAGGCGCTGGCGCCTTGCGTTTCTCGCCCGGCGCCCTGCTGGTGCTGCTGGCGGCCGCCTGCTGGGGGCTGGAAAACAACTGCACCCGCCGGCTGTCGGACAAAAACACCTACCAGATTGTCACCATCAAGGGTATTTTCTCCGGCCTGGGCGCCATGCTGGTGGCCTTGATGAGCGGGGAACACTTGCCATCTCTCACATCGGCCCTGCCCACCCTGCTGCTGGGTTTTGTGGCCTTTGGCCTTAGCATCTTCTTTTACATCCGCGCGCAAAAAGACCTGGGCGCGGCCAAGACCAGCGCTTACTACGCCATCGCGCCGTTTGTGGGCGCGCTGCTGTCCTATGCCGTGTTAAGGGAACCGCTCTCTTCGCTTTATCTGCCCGCCCTGCTGCTGATGCTGCTGGGCACCTGGCTGCTCATCAAAGACACCTTGTCTTTAAACCAAGCTCAATAACACGCGATGCTGCTGTCGGTGCGGCCTTCGGTGCCGCCCATCAGCACGCCATTGTCCATTTTCCAAATCATCTGCCCGCGGCCAAAGCTCGTGCTGTCTGCCAGCGCTTCCACCTCATGGCCGCGGTTTTTCAATTGCTCAATCAGCATGGGGGAGATTCCTTGCTCCACCGTGAACTGCCTGTCCTTCATCCACTGCCAGCGCGGGGCGTCCAACGCCTGCTGGGGGTTCAAATGATAATCCAACAGGTTCATCACCACCTGCACATGCCCCTGGGGTTGCATGTAGCCGCCCATCACCCCAAAGGGGCCGATGGCCTTCCCATCCTTCATCAAAAAACCGGGGATGATGGTGTGATAGGACTTTTTGCGCGGGGCGGCGCAGTTGGCGTCATTGGGATTCAGTGAAAAATCCGCGCCCCGGTTTTGCAGGGCGATGCCGGTGCCGCGTACCACGATGCCTGAGCCAAAGCCCATGTAGTTGCTCTGGATGTAGGACACCATGTTGCCCTCCCCATCCGCCGTGCACAGGTAGACCGTGCCCGCGCCGTTGGGCTGGCCGTGTTCATGCCGCAAGGCATGCTCCGCAATCAGCGCCGCGCGTTGCTTGCCATAGGCTTTATTCAACAAGGTTTCCGTTGATACCTTCATGTCCCTGGGGTCGGTCACAAAGTGCTTGCTGTCGGCAAAGGCCAGCTTCATCGCCTCAAACTGCCGGTGGATGTCCAGTTCATCATCCATGCTTGTGAAATCAAAGTTTTTCAGGATGTTCAGCGCCATCAGCGCGGTGATGCCCTGCCCGTTGGGCGGGATCTCGCACACCGTATAGCCCCGGTAATCTATTGAGATGGGCTCCACCCACTCCGCCTTGTATTCCGAAAAATCGGCGCGCTCATACACGCCGCCAAACGCCCTGCTGTCGCGCAGGATGTGATCGGTCAATTCACCGTCATAAAAGGCGCGGGCCTTGGTCTTGGCGATTATTTCCAGCGTTCTGGCGTGGTCAGGCAAACGCACCATCTCGCCCACCTGCGGCGCCCTGCCCTCAAACAAAAAGGTGTCCATCCAGCCCTGGAAGGCGGGCTGACCATGATATTCTTTGTATCGCCTGGCGGAGCGCCGCCACATGTCCGCCAGTACCGGGGACACGGGGTAGCCTTCCCGGGCGTAGTGGATGGCGCTCGCCATGCTGTCCTCCAGGCTCAGCCTGCCAAAGCGTTCCGACAGCATCGCCCAGCCCGACGGCGCGCCGGGCACCATCGTGGGCAGCCAGCCCATCTTTGGCATGGTATCCTGGCCGCTCAATTCCCGCGTTTTGTCCGCGTTCAGCGCCTTGGGCGCCCAGCCGCTGGCGTTCAGCCCATACAGTTTCTTCTCCTTCTCCATCCACACCAGGGCGAAAGCGTCGCTGCCGATGCCGTTGGCGGTGGGCTCCACCACCGTCAGCGTGGTCGCCGCGGCAATCGCCGCGTCCACCGCGTTGCCGCCTTTTCGCAGGGCGGACAGCCCGGCGGCAGCCGCCTGCGGTTGGGAGGCGTTCACCATGCCCTGCCTGGCGGTGATGGGATAACGCCTGGAAGGATAGGGGAGATGGTTAGGGTCAAAGGGCAGACTGTTCATGGTGATCTCCTTTTCTTTTGTCATATTCCGTAGACCAGTACGATGTGCTTCCATATGATTGTCCCATCGCCGGCACCCCGGGTCAATGCCCGCGTGGCAGATACAAGGAAAAGACCTTCCACGGCCCAGGAGCGCTCCATTCGTGACGTGATGAAAATGTTTCTTCTATATAGAAGGACGCGGCGCGGGGGAGGAGGAAAGATCTTTGACGAAAGTCTTGTCCCTGCTCTTAAAAGGGCCGCGGCGCGGGGGAGGAGGGAACTGCCACCGGAACTGTCGCCCAGGTAGTGCAGAAGGACCGCGGCGCGGGGAGGAGGGAACTGCCACCGGAAATATCGCCCAGGTAGTGCAGAAGGACCGCGGCGCGGGGGAGGAGGACATCTTGTGTTCTTTTGCCGCCCTGACCACAGGATGGTGTGATTTTTATGCCAGAAGATACAGTTTTTCTTTTGTGCTGACTTAAAATCGAGCGTGACAAGTAAATATGATACACCCGGAAGGACGGACAAGGGACAGCGCCTCAAGGGCATGGATTCATCATGAAAACCAAGGGAAGGGCAAAATGCCTTTGCAGAAAAATGTCAAAAAAAAAGTAAAAAATGCTTGCTTTTTCCCCGGTGCCTGTGTATCATAGCACTGCTGTCTGTTTTTTGGGATGAAGCGATAGGTTGCCGCCCCGGCCAGGGCGGGTCATTACCGCGGACCATGCCCGACAATCGGGCGACGGACTCACAGGCCGGATGCGACCCGGCGGCAGGCACAGCCTGCAATGAGTGCGAACTAATAAGGAGGAAAATGAATGGCCAGCCAGAAAATCCGCATCAAGCTCAAGGCGTATGAGCACCACCTGATCGACCAGTCATCCGAGCGCATTGTGGACACCGCAAAGCGCACCGGCGCCCGGGTCTCAGGCCCGGTCCCGCTGCCCACGGAAAAGGAAATCGTCACCATCCTGCGCGCGCCGCACAAGTACAAGGACTCCCGCGAGCAGTTTGAACGCAGAACCCACAAGCGCCTGATCGATATCCACAACCCCACTTCCCGTACGGTGGACGCCATGATGAAGCTTGATCTTCCCGCCGGCGTCGAGATCGAAATCAAACTCTAAGGCAGGAGGCAAGCCAGATGAAAAAAGCAATTTTAGGCAGAAAACTGGGCATGACCCAGCAGTTCCTGCCCGACGGGCGCCTGGTGCCCGTAACCGTGGTGCAGGCAGGTCCTTGCACAATCGTGCAGAAGAAGACAGAGCAAAAGGACGGCTACCAGGCCCTCCAGCTGAGCTTTGACGAGTACGCCGAGAACCGCGCCAAGAAATTGGTGAACAAGCCACAGGCCGGCCACTTCAAGAAAGCCGGCGTCGCCCCCGCGCGTTTCCTGCGCGAATTCCGCCTGGATGACATCAGCAGCTACGAAGTGGGCCAGACCCTGTCCGTCGCCCAGTTCGCAGAAGGCGAGAAAGTGGACGTCACCGGCACCAGCAAGGGCCATGGCTTCACCGGCGTCATCTACCGCTGGAACCAATCCCGCGGCCCCATGACCCACGGCTCCAAGTACCACCGCGGCGTTGGCGCCATGGCTGCCAACTCCACCCCCTCCAAGGTGTTCAAGAACAAGAAGATGTCCGGCCACTACGGTGTCGAGCGCGTCACGGTTCAGAACCTGGAAGTGGTCGGTGTGGATGCCGAGCGCAACCTGTTGCTCATCAAGGGCGCCGTGCCCGGTCCCAAGAAGGGCCTGCTGATTGTGCGCGACGCGCTCAAGGCCTAAGGTAGGAGGAGAGTATAATGCCGACAATTCCCGTATTGACGATGCAGGGCAAGTCAGCAGGCGAACTGAGCCTGAATGAAGAAGTCTTTGGCATCAAGCCCAACGTGGCTGCCATGCACCTGGTGGTTCGCTCCATCCTGGCCGCCAAACGCCAGGGCACCCAGTCCGCCCTGACCCGCGGCATGGTGCGCGGCGGCGGACGCAAGATCTACCGCCAAAAGGGCACCGGCCGTGCCCGCCACCACTCAAACCGCGCGCCCCAGTTCCGTCACGGCGGCGTGGTCTTCGCCCCCCAGCCGCGTGATTACGTGGTCAAGGTGCCGCGCAAGGTGCGCCGCCTGGCCATGCGCTCCGCGCTCTCTGCCAAGCTGGCTGCCGGCAACCTCATCGTTGTGGACAGCCTCAGCCTGAAAGAGGCCAAGACCCGCGTGATGGCCAAGGTCCTAAGCGACCTGGGCGTCAACAAGTCCGTCCTGCTGATCATGGACCAGCGCGATGAGATGGTGCAGCGCGCCGGGCGCAACCTGCCCGCGTTCTCCGGCACCTCTGCCAACAACATCAACGTCTATGACATCCTGCGCGCGGACAAGCTTCTGCTCACCAAGGACGCCGTCATGGCCATCCAGGAGGTCTACGCATCATGAAATCACCGCACGATATCATCCGCCGCCCGGTGCTGACCGAAAAGGGCTACCAGGGCATCGAGGACAAGAAATACGTCTTTGAAGTGGACGTGAAAGCCAACAAGGTAGAGATCAAGAACGCCCTGGAAGAAGTGTTCAAGGACATCAAGGTCCAGTCCGTCAACACCCTGCGCGTGCTTGGCAAGATCAAGCGGCAGGGCCGCACCCAGGGCCGTACGCCCGAGGTCAAGAAGGCCTATGTCACCCTCACGAAGGACTCCAAGCCCATTGAGTTCTTCGAGGGCATGGTCTAAGGAGGGAGAAGCACAATGGCCATTCGCGTCTATAAACCAACCTCACCCGCGCGCAGGCACATGTCTGTCAACGCGTTTGCGGAAATCACCAAGAAAACGCCTGAGAAGTCCCTGACCAGCAGCAAGCAGAAGTTTGCCGGCCGCAACAACCAGGGCAAGATCACCGTCCGCCACAAGGGCGGCGGCAACAGGCAGAAGTACCGCATCATCGACTTCAAGCGCAACAAGCTGCAGGTGCCCGCCAAGGTCGCGGCGATCGAATACGATCCCAACCGCTCCGCCTTCATCGCCCTGCTGCACTACCTGGACGGTGAGAAGCGCTACATCCTGGCCCCTGTCGGCCTGAACGTGGGCGACATGGTGGTCGCGGGCGAAGGCGCCGACATCAAACCCGGCAACGCCATGCCCCTGTCCGCCATCCCCACCGGCACCCTGATCCACAACCTGGAGCTGCGCCCGGGTTCCGGCGGCCAGCTGGTCCGCTCAGCCGGCGTGTACGCCCAGCTGATGGCCAAGGAAGGCAACTTCGCCCAGGTGCGCCTGCCCTCCGGTGAAATCCGCAGGCTGCCGCTTTCCGCCCAGGCCACCATCGGCACCGTTGGCAACACCGACCACGAGAACATCCGCATCGGTAAAGCCGGCCGCAAGCGCCACATGGGCATCCGTCCCTCCGTCCGCGGCGTTGTCATGAACCCCGTCGACCACCCCCATGGCGGTGGTGAGGGCAAGTCCCCCATCGGCCTGCCGGCACCTGTCACCCCCTGGGGCAAGCCAGCGCTTGGCCTGAAGACCCGCAAGCACAAGAAGTATTCCAACCGCCTGATCGTCAAGCGCATCAACGAGAAGTAAGCCCCAAAGGATGAAAGGAGGCCACCTAAAAGCATGAGCCGTTCAGTGAAGAAAGGACCTTTTGTAGATCAAAAGCTCCTCCAACGCGTTGAAGAACTCAACAAATCCGGCAAAAAAACCGTTTTGAAAACCTGGTCCCGCGCCAGCACCATTTTCCCGGACTTCGTCGGCCACACCGTTGCCGTCCATGATGGCAAGAAGCACGTGCCCGTCTACGTCACCGAGGACATGGTCGGCCACAAGCTCGGCGAGTTCGCCCCCACCCGCACCTTCCGCGGGCACGCGGGCGAGAAAAAGTCAGAGCGCAGATAAGGCGAAAGGAGAGCATTTATGGCAAGCAATACCAGTAAAAAAGGCGAGCTGCACAAGGCCCGCGACGAGAAGCGTCCCCACGCTTCCGTGAAGCACATCCGCATCTCCCCTCGCAAAGCCCGGCTGATCATCGACCAGGTTCGCGGCAAGGACCTGGAAGAAGCCCTGGCCATCCTGCGCCTGACGCCCCACGCGGCCAGCCCCGTGCTGTTTAAGCTGATTGAGTCGGCCGCCGCCAACGCCGTCAACAACCTGGAGATGGACCGCGGCAGCCTGTATGTCGCTGAAATCGTAGCCAACCCCGGCCCGACGCTCAAGCGCTTTATGCCCAAGGCCCGCGGCAGCGCGTCACAGCTGCTTCGCCGCACCAGCCACTTCAGCGTCGTGCTGGACAAACGATAAGGGAGGTTTCAGCTAAATGGGTAACAAAGTAAATCCCCACGGCGCGCGCGTCGGTGTCATCTTCGACTGGAGCACCCGCTGGTTCGCCGAGAAAAAGGATTTTGCCAACTTCCTGGTGGAAGACAACAAGATCCGCAAGACCTTAAAGGACCGCTACTATGCCACCGGCGTCAGCCGCATTGACATCGAGCGCTCCGCGGCCCGCATGACCATCAACCTGTTCACCGGCAAGCCCGGCATGATCATCGGCCGCGGCGGCAAGGGCATTGAAGAGCTCAAGGCCTTTGTCGAGAAAATGGTTGGCCGCCCGGTCACCATCAACGTCGTGGAAATCAAAACCCCCGACACCGATGCCCAGCTGGTCGCCGAGAACATCGCCCAGCAGCTTGAAAAGCGCATCTCTTTCCGCCGCGCTTTGAAGCAGAGCATCCAGCGCACCATGCGCGCGGGCGCCAAGGGCATGAAAGCATCCGTTTCCGGCCGCCTGGGCGGCGCGGACATCGCCCGCACCGAGCACTACCACGAAGGTTCCGTGCCGCTGCAGACCCTGCGCGCCAACATTGACTACGGCTTTGCCGAAGCCAAGACCACCTATGGCCGCCTGGGCGTCAAGGTGTGGATCTACAAGGGGCAGGTACTGCCTCAGGCCAAGAACAAAGGTTCCAGGCTTCAAGAAGGAGGCAAGTAAACCATGTTGATGCCAAAACGTGTCAAGCGCCGCAAGGTTTTCCGCGGCCGCATGAAGGGCAAGGCCATGCGCGGCAACTTTATCGCCTACGGCGATTACGGCCTGGTCGCGATGGATCCCTGCTGGGTTACCAGCCAGCAGATTGAAGCCGCCCGTATCGCCCTCACCCGTTACACCCGCCGCGGCGGCCAGGTGTGGATCAAGATCTTCCCTGACAAGCCCGTGACGGAGAAGCCGGCGGAGACCCGCATGGGTTCCGGCAAAGGCTCGCCCGAGTATTGGGTGGCCGTCGTCAAGCCCGGCCGCGTCCTGTTTGAGGTCGGCGGCATCGAAGAATCCATTGCCCGCGAAGCCCTGCGCTTAGCATCGACCAAACTGCCCCTGCGCACCAAGATCTATTCCAAGGCGCAGATGGAGCAAATGAGCGGTGGTGACAACTGATGAAGGTAAGTGAATTTTTGGCCATGAAGCCTGAAGAGCTCACCGCGAAGATCGCGGAGCTCAAGACCGAACTGTTCAACCTGCGTTTCCGCCTGGCCACCGGCCAACTGGAAAACACCATGCAGATTCAGGCTGTCAAGCGGGACATCGCCCGCGCCCTGACAGCCCAGACCCAGGCCAACAAGCCCGCCAAGCGATAAGAAAGGAGGCAGGAACCAATGTCTGAAGCAACGCAAGCCCGGGGCAACCGCAAAAGCCGCGTCGGCGTGGTCACCAGCGACAAGATGGACAAGACCATCGTGGTCACCATCCGCAGCCGCTACAAGCACCCCCTCTACGGCAAGATTATCGGCCACACCAAGAAGTTCAAAGCGCATGACGAGGAGAATGCCTGCGGTATCGGCGATACCGTCCGGATTGTTGAGACAAGGCCGCTGTCCAAGGACAAGCGCTGGCGCCTGGTCGAAATCATCAAAAAAGCGAAGTAAGATCCTGCCATGGGCAGTATGCGCCATGGCGCAGGCATAAAAGGAGGAACCCCGTATGATCCAGCCGCAAACACGGCTTAAGGTAGCCGACAACTCCGGCGCCAAAGAAATCATGTGCATCCGGGTGCTGGGCGGCTCATTCCGCCGCTCCGGGTCCATCGGTGACGTCATCGTCGCTAGCGTGAAGACCGCAACGCCCGGCGGCCAGGTGAAAAAGGGCGAAGTTGTGCGCGCTGTCATCGTCCGCGTGGTGAAACAGAACCGCCGGCCTGACGGCTCCTACATTCGCTTTGACAACAACGCAGCCGTCATCATCAACGACCAGAAGCAGCCCCGCGGCACCCGCATCTTCGGGCCCGTCGCCCGTGAGCTGCGCGAGAAGAACTACATGAAGATCGTCTCGCTGGCCCCCGAAGTTCTGTAAGGAGAACCAGGATGAAAGTACACGTAAAAACCAAGGACGAAGTCATCGTCATCTCCGGCAAGGACAAGGGCGTCAAAGGCAAGGTGCTGGCAGTCAGCCCCAAGTCCGGCCGTGTCACCGTTGAAGGCGTGGCGATGGTCACCAAGCACCAGAAATCCCGCGCCCAGGGCCAGCCCGGCGGCATCATCCGCAAGGAAGCCGCCATTGACGCCTCCAACGTCATGCTGGTGTGCCAGAAGTGCAACAAGCCTTCCCGCGCCGGCGCCAAGATTCTGGAAGATGGCAAAAAGATTCGCGTCTGCAAAAAATGCGGACAGCAGATTGACTAAAGGAGGTACAGCGAAATGGCAACCCGTCTGAAGGAAAAATACCTGGCCGAGGCTGTGCCTGCCCTGCAGCAGAAGTTCGGCTACAAGAACGTCATGCAGATCCCCAAGCTTGACAAGATTGTCATCAACATGGGCCTGGGCGATTGCAAGGACAACGCCAAGGCGCTGGAGAGCGCTGTGGAGGAACTCACCCAGATCGCGGGCCAGAAGCCCCTGGTCACCAAGGCCAAGAAGTCCATCGCCAACTTCAAGCTGCGCGAGGGAATGAACGTCGGCGCCAAGGTCACCCTGCGCGGCAAGCGCATGGAAGAGTTCTTTGACAAGCTGGTCTCCATCGCCCTGCCCCGCGTGCGCGACTTCCGCGGCTTGTCCGCCAAGGCTTTCGACGGCCGCGGCAACTATGCCCTGGGCGTACGCGAACAGCTGATCTTCCCCGAAATCAACTATGATAAGGTTGAGAAAATCCGCGGCATGGAAATGATTTTCGTCACCACCGCGCATACTGATGAAGAAGCCAAAGAGCTGCTGTCCCTGCTGGGGATGCCGTTCACGCAGTAAGGGAGGAAGAATCAATGGCAAAGACAAGCATGAAAGTCAAACAGGCCCGCGAGCCTAAGTTCTCAACCCGTGCCTATACGCGCTGCCGTCTGTGCGGCCGTCCGCACTCAGTGCTGCGCCGCTACGGCATTTGCCGCATCTGCTTCCGCGAATTGGCCTACAAAGGCCAGATTCCCGGCGTGCGTAAAGCCAGCTGGTAAGGATATTTAGGAGTAAGGAGGTTCCCCCATGGTCGTGAATGATCCCATTGCCGATATGCTGACCCGCATCCGCAACGCGCAGATTGCCAAGCATGACACGGTGACCATCCCTGCCAGCAACGCCAAGAAGGCGATCGCGAAGATTTTGCTGGACGAAGGGTATATCAAAGCCTACGACAAAATTGACGATGGCGTGCAGGGCCAGATCAAGCTGACCCTCAAGTACGTCAACGGCAAGCAGCAGCCCGTCATCGCGGGACTGCGCCGCATCAGCAAGCCCGGGCTGCGCGTATACGCCAGCAGCGAAGACCTGCCCAAGGTGTTGGGAGGTCTGGGCGTTGCCATCATCTCTACATCCAAAGGCCTGATGACCGACCGCAAAGCCCGCCAGGACAACCTGGGCGGCGAAGTGCTCGCCTACATCTGGTAAGCTATCACGCACAGGAGGAAGAAGACATGTCTCGTATCGGAAAGCTTCCGATCTCAGTGCCCAAGGGCGTGACGGTGACGGTGGACGAGTCTAACGTGGTCGTCGTCAAAGGCCCCAAAGGCACCCTGACCCAGGATATCAACCGGGATATCCATCTGACCCAGGACGAGGGCGTGCTGCACCTGCAGCGCAAGAACGATTCCAAACCTCAAAAAGCGATGCACGGCTTGTACCGCTCTTTGGTTCACAACATGGTCGTCGGCGTGACCGAAGGTTTCAGCAAAACGCTGGAGCTGGTCGGCACCGGTTACCGTGCCCAGGTTGACGGCGGCAAGCTGACCCTGAACGTGGGCTATTCCCACCCGGTCACCTTTGACGCCCCCCAGGACGTCAGCTTTGAGACCCCCAACGCCACCACCGTGGTCGTGAAGGGCATCAACAAGCAAGTCGTGGGCAACCTGGCCGCGGACATCCGCGCCGTGCGCCCGCCGGAGCCCTACCTGGGCAAGGGCATCAAGTACAAGGACGAGCATATCCGCCGCAAGGTTGGTAAGGCCGGCAACAAGTAAGAAGGGAGTGACCGCAGATGTTAAAAAAACGTGACCGTAACGAAGTGCGCCAGATCAGGCATACGCGCGTCCGCAAGAAGATTAGCGGCACGCCCGAGATGCCCCGCCTGTGCGTGTTCCGCAGCAACGCTGCCATCTACGCCCAGATCATCGATGATGTCAAGGGCGTGACCCTGGCTGCCGCCTCCACCCTGGATGCCGACATCAAAGCCCAGGAAAACGACCTGGACAAGAAGGGCGCATCCAAAGCCGTTGGCAAGCTGGTGGGCGAGCGCGCGCTGGCTGCCGGCATCACCCAGGTGGTGTTTGACCGCAGCGGCTACATCTACACCGGCCGTGTCGCCTCCCTGGCGGACGGCGCCCGCGAAGCCGGGCTGAAATTCTAAGGAGGAAACGAAGGGATGCAACGCAGAGACAGAGACCGGGAAGAGCAGAGCGAGTTTAAAGAGAAGCTTGTCAGCGTCAACCGTGTCGTAAAAACCGTCAAAGGCGGCCGCAACTTCCGTTTCGCGGCGCTGGTTGTGGTGGGTGATGGCGCGGGCCGTGTCGGTGCCGGCATGGGCAAGGCGGCCGAGATTCCTGAAGCCATCCGCAAGGCCAATGAGGATGCCAAAAAGCACCTGATCAATGTTCCCCTGGCGGGCACCACCGTGCCCCACGCGATCACCGGCTACTTCGGCACTGGCAAGGTTGTCATCCTGCCCGCCCCCGAAGGCACCGGCGTCATCGCCGGCGGCGCCGCCCGCGCCGTGCTGGAACTGGCAGGCGTCAAGGACATCCGCACCAAGTCCTATGGCACCAGCAACCCCATCAACACCGTCAAGGCGACCATCGAGGGGCTCAAGCTCCTGCGCTCCCCTGAGCAGGTGGCCAAGCTGCGCGGCAAGACCGTAGAAGACATTCTGGGCTGAGGAGGGACAGTATGAAGCTGAAGATTACACTCATGAAGTCTCCCATCGCCACGCTGGCCGCCCACAAGGCTACGGTTGCAGCGCTGGGCCTGAGAAAGATCGGGCAGACGGTCATCAAAGAGGATATCCCCAGTGTGCGCGGCCAGGTGTTCACCGTCCGCCACATGATTAAGGTCGAGGAAATCAACGACTGATAGGAGGGCTTCGACATGAATTTGCATGATTTGCAACCCGCACCGGGTTCTAAAACCAAGGCCAAGCGCCTTGGCCGCGGAACAGGCAGCGGTTTGGGCAAGACATCCGGTAAAGGCCACAAAGGCGCCAAGGCGCGCTCCGGCGGCGGCAAAGCCCCCGGTTTTGAAGGCGGCCAGATGCCCTTGATGCGCCGCATCCCCAAGAGCGGTTTCACCAACAATTTCCGCAAGGTGTACGCCATTGTCAACGTGGGCAGCCTGGAGCAGTTTGAAGACGGCGCCACCGTCACCCTGGAGCTGCTGCGCGCGGCCGGTCTTGTCAACGCCGTCAAGGACGGGGTCAAGATCCTTGGCACCGGCGAACTCACCCGCAAGCTGACCGTGCAGGCCAACCGCTTCACGGGCTCAGCCAAAGAAAAGATCGAGCAGGCCGGCGGCAAGGCAGAGGAGGTCTGAGATGTGGGACACGCTCCGCAATGCCTGGAAGGTGCCAGAGCTTAAGAACAAGCTGCTGTACACCTTCATGATGCTGCTGATCTTCCGTTTGGTCGGCGTCATCCCGGTACCCGGCATCAACTCTGAAGTGGTCCGTGCCCTGTCTGAACAGTATGACATGCTGGGCCTGGTCAACATGATGACCGGCGGCTCCTTCAGCCAGATGACCGTCATGGCCATGGGCATCACCCCCTACATCAACGCCAGCATCATCATCCAGCTGCTCACCATCGCCATCCCGGCGCTGGAGCGCCTCTCCAAGGAAGGCGGCGAAGAGGGTAAGCAGAAGATCAACAAGATCACCCGCTACTCCACCGTCGTGCTGGCCGCCATCCAGGCCATCGGCATCATCGCGGCCCTCAACGGCCAGACTGACCCCGTCACCGGGCAGCGCGTGCTGCAGCAGGGCTGGAACAGCGCCTTTGGCCTGATTTCCATCGGCGCGGTCATGGCCGGCGGTACCGCCTTTGCCATGTGGATTGGTGAGCGCATCACCGCCAAGGGCATCGGCAACGGCATCTCGCTGTTGATCTTCGCCGGCATCATCTCCAACATCTTCTCAGGCCTGCTGTCCGCCTTCACCGACGTGCTGGGCATCACGGCCTACGGCACCACCATCTCCGGCTTCCTGATCCTGCTGGTCACCACCCTGGTGCTGATCACCGTGGTCACCTTCATCGACCTGGGCGAGCGCCGCATCCCGGTGCAGTACGCCAAGCGCGTGGTGGGCCGCAAGATGTACGGCGGTCAGTCCACCCACATCCCCATGAAGGTGCTGTCTGTCGGCGTGTTGCCGCTGATCTTCGCCTATTCCTTCATGGCCTTCCCCGGCACCATCATCGCCATGTTCGGCGTTGACTCCGGCGCCTACAAGTGGTGGAACGCCAACATGGGCCAGGGCGCGCCGCTCAACCTGATTGTGACGGCCCTGCTGATCCTGGCCTTCACCTACTTCTACGCTTCCATCTCCTTCAACCCCCAGGACATCGCCAAGAACATCCAGCAGCAGGGCGGCAACATCCCCGGCATCCGCTCCGGCCCCAACACGGTGGCCCACCTTGCCAAGATTTCAAAGCGCCTGACCCTGTTCGCGGCCATCTTCCTGGCCGTGCTGGCCACCCTCCCCACCTTGCTGTCCGCCTGGCAGAACGTCCGCATTCCCTTTGCGGCATCCTCCATGCTCATCGCTGTGTCCGTGTCGCTTGAAACCATGCGCCAGGTGGAAGCACAGTTGGTGATGCGCAACTACAAGGGCTTCTTATAAGCCCGGGGGGCAAGCCATGAATCTGATTTTCCTGGGCCCGCCCGGAGTGGGCAAGGGCACACACGCCAAACAGCTGTCCAAGCTGCTTGACATTCCCCAGATCTCCACCGGCGACATGCTGCGCGCCAGCATCAAAGCGGGCACGCCGCTTGGCATGAAGGCCAAGGAGTTCATCGACAAGGGCGCGCTGGTGCCCGACCAGGTCGTCATCGACATGGTCAAGGAACGCATCAAGGAGGTTGACTGCGCAAAAGGCTTCATCCTGGATGGCTTCCCGCGCACCGTGCCCCAGGCCCAGGCCCTGAGTGAGTTTACCAAGATTGACGCGGTTGTGGACCTTGTGGCCCGTGAGAGCGTCATCATGGCAAACCTCTCCGGCCGCCGCGTCTGCCGCGACTGCGCCGCCACCTACCACATCCGCAGGCTGAACGGCGCCACCAAATGCGCCAGCTGCGGCGGGGACCTCATCCACCGTGTGGATGACCAAATCGACACCATCAAACACCGCCTGGAGGTTTACCGCGTCCAGACGGAGCCACTGATCACCTTCTACCGCGACGCGGGCTTGCTGCTTGAGGTCGTTGTGGAAAGCGGCATCGATGAAGACTTTCTACTTGTCAGAAAGGCACTGGAGCTGTAAGGATGATTTCACTCAAGAACGCCGCGCAGGTTGACAAGATGCGCGCGGCAGGCAGACTTTTGCACGATGTGCTGCAAAGGCTGAGGGAAGTCATCCGCCCGGGCGAGTCCACCGGGGCGCTGGACGCCTTCGCGGAGGAGCTCATCCGCCGCAATGGCGCGGTTCCCTCCTTTCTCAACTACCGCGGCTACCCCAGCTCCATCTGCGCAAGCGTGGATGACGAGGTGGTGCACGGGATTCCTTCTGAGCGCCAGATCCTCAAAGAAGGCAGCATCCTAAGCGTCGACTGCGGGCTGATTCTGGATGGCTGGCATGCCGACTCCGCCTTCACCGTGGGCATTGGCACCATCGCCCCGGAACTGGAAAAGCTGATCCAGGTCACCCAGGATTGCTTCTTCCAGGGTGTGCGCCAGGCAGTGGCCGGCGTGCGCATCGGCGACGTCGGCCACGCGGTGCAGTCCCTGGCTGAAGGCTATGGCTACGGGGTCATCC
The DNA here is from genome assembly GCA_012521895.1 of Clostridiales bacterium. Taxonomy (GTDB): domain Bacteria; phylum Bacillota; class Clostridia; order Christensenellales; family Aristaeellaceae; genus UBA6115. The sequence continues at coordinate 42,212 of JAAYLK010000046.1, read as the reverse complement.
GTGACCTGACCGGGCATGGCATCGGGCGCAGCATGCATGAGGACCCTTCCGTCCCCAACTTCGGGGATTCGGGGCAGGGGGTGCGGCTCAAGGCCGGCATGACCATCGCTGTGGAGCCGATGATTTCCCTGGGCTCCTGGCAGGTGAAGGAAATGGACGATGGCTGGACCATCAAAACCGTGGACGGCTCCCCCTGCGCCCACTACGAGCACACCATCCTGGTGCGGGAAGACGGGCTGCCGGAGATCCTGACCCTGCCTGACCACAGCTGGACCTGAGCATGAAACCGGAGCTCAAAAGCGGCATCGCCGCAAAATCCCTCAAAGGACGTGACAAAGGCAGAGCCTTTGTGGTACTATGTCAGTTGGACGCTGATTTTGTACTGGTGGCCGACGGCGGCTTGCGGTCTTTGGACCGCCCCAAGAAAAAGCGCCGGAAGCACCTGCGGGCAATCGGGCATGAGATGCCCGGCCTGGGTGAGGCCTACGAGGCAAAAACCTTGATGGACCACCAGATCCGCGCGTTTCTCAAACCCCTGCAAGACCCAAACCCCATTGACCCCGCCTGAAGGAGGCCCATGTTTGTCCAAAAGTGACGTCATCGAAATCGAAGGCAAGGTTGTAGAAGCCCTGCCAAACGCTATGTTCTCTGTTGAGCTGCCAAACGGCCACAAGATCATGGCGCACATCTCCGGTAAAATGCGCATGCACTTCATCCGCATCTACCCCGGGGACCGCGTTACCATCGAATTATCCCCCTACGACCTGACACGAGGCCGCATTACCTGGCGCAGCAAGAACTGAGCCAATTCTGAGGAGGTTTAACCCATGAAAGTCCGTCCTTCCGTGAAAACGATCTGCGAGAAATGCAAGATCATCAAACGCAAAGGCCATGTGATGGTCATCTGCGAAAACCCCAAGCACAAGCAGAAGCAGGGCTAAAGGGGTTCCTCTTCCACCATGGCCGTCGCGCGGGCGGCTGCCTGAGGCGAGAGCCTGAGGACCGCGCGGCTCCATATATGTTTTATCAATCGGATTCAAAACAAGCAGTAAATTTGGAGGTGTTCCCAGCACATGGCACGTATAGCGGGCGTTGATCTGCCCAGAGACAAGCGCATTGAAGCCGGCCTGACCTATATTTTTGGCATCGGGCTGACCACCAGCAAGAAAATTCTTGCTGAAACAGAAATCAGTCCGGACATCCGTGTCCGCGACCTGAGCGAGAACGACATCAGCAAACTGCGCGAGTACATCGAGCATCACGTCAAGGTCGAAGGTGACCTGCGCCGTGAAATCAGCCTTGATATCAAGCGCCTGGTTGAAATCGGCTCCTACCGCGGTATCCGCCATCGCCGCAGCCTGCCTGTGCGCGGTCAGAACACGAAGCAAAACGCGCGCACGCGCAAAGGCCCCAAACGCCAGGTCGCCGGCAAGAAAAAGGCAACCCGCTAAGGGCAGTAAGTAAGCCCTTACAGGGCATGGAGGAAAAGAATGGCAAAACCCGTATTGAAAAAGGTATCGCGCAAGCGCCGTGAGAAAAAGCTCGTTGAGCGCGGTGTTGTGCATATCCGCTCTTCATTCAACAACACCATCGTGACCATCACCGATATCCTGGGCAACGCGCTGTCCTGGGCAAGCGCCGGTGGCATGGGCTTCCGTGGCAACAAGAAGTCCACGCCCTTTGCCGCCCAGATGGCCGCGGAAACCGCAGCACGTGCCGCGGCCGAGTTTGGCCTGCGCACGGTGGATGTCCTGGTCAAAGGCCCGGGTTCCGGGCGCGAAGCCGCCATCCGTTCCCTGCAGACGGCAGGCCTGGAGGTCACCATGATCAAGGACGTGACCCCCATTCCGCACAATGGCTGCCGCCCGCCCAAGCGTAGAAGAGTGTAAAAAGGAGAAACCTAAAACATGGCAAGAAATACCGGCTCCGTTTGCCGTATGTGCCGCCGTGAGGGCACCAAGCTCTTTTTGAAGGGCGAGAAGTGCTTCTCACAGAAATGCGCCCTGGCAAAGCGCCCCACACCGCCCGGCCAGCACGGCCAGGCCCGCCAGCGCAAGATGAGCGAGTACGGCACCCAGCTGCGTGAAAAGCAGAAAGCCCGCCGCGCCTACGGCATGCTGGAATCCCAGTTCCACAAGACCTACCTCAACGCCCTGAAGATGAAGGGTGTGTCCGGCGAGAACCTCCTGCAGCTGCTGGAGCGCCGCCTGGACAACGTCGTCTATCGCGCCGGCATGGCCGCTTCCCGCGCCCAGGCCCGCCAGCTGGTCAACCATGGCCATTTCCTGGTCAATGGCGAGCGTGTGGACATCCCCTCCTATGTCATCAAGCAGGGTGACGTCATCACCGTTGGTGCTTCCAGCCGCGACATCGACCTGTTCAAGGCCGTGCGCGAAGGCTCCGCCCGCATCCTGCCCAAGTGGCTCAATGTGAACTTTGACGAGCTGAAGGCGACCGTGGACAGCCTGCCCGAGCGCAGCGATGTCGACTTCGCCCTCCAGGAGAACATGATTATCGAGTACTACTCCCGTTAAACCTGTTTCATAGGCACACTGACAGAATTAGAACAGGAGGGTATGTCTGTGATCACAGAATCCGTAAGCCCGCGCATCGAGCGCATCGAATATCGGGAGAACGAGCACTACGGCCGCTTTGTGGTTGAGCCCCTGGAGCGCGGCTTTGGCCACACCCTGGGCAACGCCCTGCGCCGCAGCCTGCTGAGCAGCCTGCCCGGCGCCGCGGTCACCAGCGTGCAGATCCACGGCGTGCAGCATGAGTTTTCCACCATCCCCGGCGTCAAGGAAGACGTTACCGAAATCATCCTCAACCTCAAAGAGCTCTCCGTGCGGCTGCATGCGGACGTGCTCAAGCAGGTTGAAATCATCGTTGAAGGCCCGGCCAATGTGACCGGAGCCGACATCCGCGTGGACAGTGAAGTCGAAGTGGTCAACACCGACCTTCACATCGCCACCTTGTCAGAAGGCACCAAGCTGCACATGACGCTCAACATCGAACGCGGCTTTGGCTACGTTTCCGCGGACCGCAGCAAGCCCGCGACGCTTCCGGTCATCGGCGTGATCCCCATTGACGCCATCTACACCCCCATGCGCAAGGTCAACTACACCGTGGAAGACACCCGCGTGGGCCAGATCACCGACTATGACAAGCTGGTGCTGGACGTGTGGACCAACGGTTCTGTGACCCCTGAAGAAGCCATCGGCATGGCTTCCAAGATCCTGGTCAACCAGCTGGGCATCTTCACCCGGCTGACCGATCATCCCGTCAGCCACCCCGAGGAGGAAGCTGACACTGGCCTTGTTGGCAAGACGGCCGAGATGACCATTGATGAGCTGGACCTGTCCGTTCGCGCATTCAACTGCTTGAAGCGCGCCGGCATCAACACCGTGGCTGAGCTGGTTCAAAAGAACCAGGAGGACATGATGAAGGTCCGCAACCTGGGCAAGAAGAGCCTGGAAGAAGTAGAGCAGAAGCTGGGGCTTTTGGGCCTGGCGCTGCGCAGCAACGAAGAATAAGCATTTTGCCCCAGTGGCCTAAGGAGGATTACCCAACATGGCACAGCAACGCAAGCTTGGCCTGACCAGCGACAAGCGCAAGGCGCTCATCCGCAACCAAGTCACCAACCTTTTGTGGCACGGCCGCATCGAGACCAGCCTGGCGAAAGCCAAGGAAGTCCGCCGCGTGGCAGAGCGCATGGTGACCCTGGCTGTGCGTGAGCATGACCAGACGGTCAACACCAGCAAGGAATTCCACAACGACAAGGGCCAGATCGTCAAGATTGACGTGGTCAACGACGCCGCCAGCAAGCTGCACGCGCGCCGGCTGATGATGGCCTACCTGTATGACATCAAGGAGCAGCGCAAGGACGACGAGTCCCGCACGGAATACCGTGAGCGCACCAAGGACAACAGGCATCCTGTGGTCGAAAAGCTCTTCCGTGAATACGGCCCCAAGTACCGCAAGCGCAACGAGGAGAAGAACTCCGCCGGCGGCTATACCCGCATCTACAAGCTGGGGCCCCGCCGCGGCGACGCTTCCGAGCGTGTGCTGATTGAGATGGTCTAAGGCCGCACATCGAATTCCTTTAGACCGCCCTCGGGCGGTTTTTTGTACCCTTCCCGGAATTTTTACAAACTTGTTACAGAAATCAGACGTTTTTATCGCTTGGCTGTGGTACACTCATGATGGTGCTTTAGGGCGCCCAGGAGGAACATGATTTCATGCAGAGCATTTTGACGATAAAGACCATCAAGCCCCTTTCCACTTCCCTTCGCATCGTGGAGGCCAGCAAGCTGCCCACCGGGCGCAGCCGCCGCCACCTCCGCGCCAACCCCAGGCACAGGCCGCGCAGCCGGCGCAAGCTGCCCTGAAACGCGGAAAAAACGACTATAAAACTGAATAACACGCGCAGGGCCTAACGTCTTTGTTTGATGCTTGCCTGCTGGGCTGGTGTTTTGCGCGGGGCTGAAAACCGTGTATAATAGAACCAGCACAACAGCAAGGAGCGACAGGTGCGAAGAATCGGCATATTCAGCGGGACCTTTGATCCTGTCCACCGGGGGCACCTGCGCGCGGCGCAGGCCTGCCTTGCGTCCATGCACCTGGATGAAGTGTTCTTTGTGCCCTTTGGAAAGCCGCTGGCGCGCCAGACGGAGGCCTCCACCCAGCACCGCGCGCAGATGATCGCCCTGTCCATCGCCGGTATTCCCGGCCTTTCCTTGAGCAAGATGGACCTGGTGGACCAGCCGCGCTACGCCATTGACACGGTGCGGGATTTCAAAAAGCGCTACCCGGACGCCGAGCTGGTCTACATCGTGGGCGCTGACAAACTCTCGGACATCCCGGCCTGGAAGGATGCCATCACCCTGTTTACCCTGTGTGAGTTTGCCGTATTCCCGCGCGCCGGCTATGACGCGGCGGCGCTGTGCGATTTTCTGCGGGCCTACGGCGCGCGCGTCACCCTGATTCCCTCCGAGCTCATCACCATGTCCTCCGGCCAGATCCGCGCCCTGCTGCGCCTGCTGTCAGACGCCCCGGGCAAGCTGCTGCCTACCGTGGCGGCCTATATCGCTTCCAACGGCCTGTACCAGCCGGATTATGAGCGCATGGTGCGCCAGGCGGTGTCACAAAGCCGCTTCGCCCATTCCCAGGGCGTGCGCCAGACCGCGGTGAACCTGGCCTACCTGCATGGCCTGCCCATGCAAAAAGCCGGGGTGGCCGGCATCCTGCATGACTGCGCCAAGAACATGGAATTAAGCCGCCTGCAGGCCATCGCCCGCCAGGCCCGCATCACGCGGGACCCCTTGACCTTAAAGAGCAACGCCCTGCTGCACGGCCCGGTCGGCGCGCAGATCGCCAGGATGCGCTACCACATCAGCGACGCACACATCTTAAACGCCATCCGCTACCACACCACGGGGCGCGCCGGGATGGACGGGCTGGAGCTGGTGGTCTTTGTGGCGGACGCCATCGAACCCAACCGCAAGTACCCGGGGCTGGAGTTGATTTCCGAGCAGGCGGAGCAAGACCTGCGCCTGGCGGCGCTCACCTCGCTGTCGGGCACCCAGCAATTTGTCAAAACCAAGGGCCTGGTCAACAGCCCGCTGTCCGCCCACGCCATCGCGGATTTGCGGCACAGGCTTCAGACCCGGCCGGATGAATTTGCGCACGATACGGTATCAAAATAAAAAACAGGAGGAATTCCATGGCCCAAGACACACTCGCGTTTGACGTCGCTTCCCTGCTGTATGACAAGAAGGCCAAAGACATCGTCGCCCTTGATGTCGCCCACCTGACCGTGCTGACTGAGCACCTGGTCATCGCCACCGGGCACAACCCCATCCAGGTGCGTGCCCTGAGCGACCACGTGGATGAGTTCATGATGAAACAGGGGCTGGAACCCCGCCGTGTGGAGGGCAGGAACGATGGCAACTGGATTGTGATGGACTACAACAAGCTCATCGTCCACCTCTTCAAGGCCGACGCCCGTGCCTTCTACCGCCTGGAGCGGCTGTGGGATGACGGCCAGAACCGCCTGAACCTGCCCTTCCTGCAGGAAGCGGAGACCTGATGTCAGGCCATGAGCATCCAGCTGTATTTCCATAAACGGAATTTTGAAACCCAAAAAGCGGAGCGCTTTTTCAAGGAGCGCCGCATCTGCTACCAGGTGATGGACTTATCCAGGCACCGCCTGGGGCAAAGGGAGGTGGAAACATTCATTCGCGGGTCTTCTGCCCGCGCCATCCTGGACCTGGAGGACATCAAGGTCAAATCCCACCCGGTGGCGTACACCAACAGCACGCAGAACATCATCGATTACGTGCTGGAAAACCCCAGGCTGCTGCGCTCGCCCATCATCCGCTCGGGCAACAAGGTCATCATCGGCTTTGATGAGGCGCAGCTGTCAACGCTGTCACCATAAGTGATTAGAGGAGGATGACAATGAAAAAACTTTCCATTTTGCTGGCTGTGGTCGTCTTGCTTGCCGCGGTCGGCATCGGTGTCCTGGTGAACCAGAAAAACCAGGTGAATACGCAATTGAATGAAGCCAAGGCCAAAACGGAGGACACCCAGAAGCTGCTGGACGAGGCGGTGGCCAAGACCGCGGAAACGGAAACCACCCTGCAGCAGGCCCAGCAGGAGCTGGAAGCCGCCAAGGCTGACGCTGATGCCGCCGCCGCCGAGCTGGGCAGCCAGCTGGAGGCCGCCAAGGCGGAGTTCGCGGCCAAGGAGCAGGACTATGTCACCGCCAACGCGGAGCTGGCCAAGCAGGCCAAGGACGCCAAGGCCACGGTGCTGGGCCTTCGCCTGATGCTGGATAACGCCAAGCTGGGCCAGAGCACCGCCACCCTGAAAAGCGAGGAGCTGCTGGCGCTGGTAGACACCGCGACTTCGGAAAAGGCGCAGATCAACGCCACGCTGGACCTGGCCATCGCCGAAAAGGCCCAGCTGGAATCCGACCTGAACCAGGTCAAGGAGCAGGTCACCACACTGGAAGCCGCCATCGCCACCCTGGAGCAGGAAAAGGCCGACGCCCTGGGCCAGGTGAGCACACTGCAAGCCCAGCTTGCGGACTTTGAGACCGTGAAGGCCGAGGCCCAGGCCGAGATGGACAAGCTGAACGCCCAGACGGGCACCCTGTCCACTGACATGGAAGCGGCGCTGAAAGCCAACGCCGAGCTGGAAGCGGCCAAAGCGCTGGCGGTAGGCAAGGTCACCGAACTGGAAACGGCCAAAGCCGAGTCGGATGCCAAGGTGACCGAGCTGGACGCGGCCAAGGTGGAACTGGAAGCCAAAGTGAGCGAGTTGAACGAGGCCAAGGTCCTGGCGGAAGCCAAGGTGAGCGAGCTGGAAGAGGCGGCGGCCAAAGTCAAGGCGGACTATGACGCCCTGGCGTCGCAGGCAGAGCTTCTTACCAGTGAAAAAGCTGGCCTGGAAGAGCGCCTGATGCTGCTGGAGACCCCGGAAACACCCGAGGAGCCCGTTGCGGTGGAAGCGCCCCAGGGCTTCAAGCATGGCCTGGGCATGGTCACCTCCATAGGCTCTGTGGCTGACGCCACCGCGGAAAAGGCCGGCGTCGCCCAGGTGAACACCACCGTGTGCGCCCTGGTGCTGGACCTGGAAGGCAAGATTGTGTCCGTCACCTGGGATGTGCAGCAGACCAAGATTCAGTTCTCCGCTGAAGGCAAGCCTGTGGACCTGCCCGAAACCCTGCTGACCAAGCTGGAAAAGGGCGCGGATTACGGCATGAAGGCGCGCAGCGAAATCGGCAAGGAATGGAACGAGCAGATTGAAGCCTTCGCCCAGTACGCCCTTGGCAAGACGGTGGAGGAAGTGATGAGCATCGCCACCTATGACCGGGGTGACGGCAGCCACAACGCGGTGCCGGATGTGGAGGAGCTGAAGGCCTCCGTCACCATCACTGTGGGCGACTACCTGGCCAGCCTGCAAAAGGCCGCTGATTCCGCGAAATAAACATCCACCAAATAATTTTGGCCCCGGAGCGTGCTCCGGGGCCTTTGCTGTCAATGATTTTCTAATTCTTCCAACATCTTATTCAGTTCGTCCGGCAAGCGGTCCAGCGCCTGGTAGTGCTTCTTGATGAGGGCGGCTTCCTGCTGCCAGGCCTCCCTGTCCACCCGCAGCAGCTGGTCCAAATCGGGCACGGGGGACAGGCAGCTGACATCAAGGTCCTCTGGTTTGGGCATCAACCCAATCGGCGTGTCCAGGGCCTCCATCCGCCCTTGCAAGCGGCTCATGATCCACGCCAGCACCCGTACATTGTCGCCAAAGCCGGGCCAGAGGAAGCGGCCATCGGCACCTTTGCGGAACCAGTTCACATGGTAGACGCGCGGTAAAACTTGTTCATTCAGCCAGTTTGGCACTTGCAGCCAGTGGGCCAGGTAATCGCTCATGTGATAGCCGGCGAAGGGCAGCATGGCAAAGGGGTCGCGCCGCACCTGGCCGATGTTGTTGGAAATGGTGGCCGCGGTGATTTCAGACCCCATGATAGAGCCCAGGAAGACGCCGTGCGCCCAGTCTTTGCTCTCCACCACCAGGGGCACGGTGTTTGGCCGCCTGCCGCCCAACAGCATGGCGTCAATGGGCACGCCCTCCGGGTTTTCCCATTCCGGGGAAATGCTGGGGCACTGCGCGGCGGACACCGTGAAACGGGCGTTGGGGTGGGCTGCAGGCCTCCCGCAGTCAGGCGTCCAATCCTTGCCCTGCCAGTCAATCAGATGCTCCGGAGCCGCCTGCCCGATGCCCTCCCACCACACATCGCCCTCATCCGTCAACGCGACGTTGGTAAACAGGGTTTCGCGCTCGATGGTGCGCATGGCGTTGGGGTTGGACTGGTAAGAGGTGCCGGGGGCCACGCCAAAGAAGCCGGCCTCCGGGTTGATGGCGCGCAATCTGCCGTCTTTTCCCGGGTAAAGCCAGGCGATGTCATCGCCGATGGTCTCCACTGTGTAGCCAGGCAGGGTAGGCACCAGCATGGCCAGGTTGGTCTTGCCGCAGGCGCTGGGGAAGGCCGCGGTGAGGTAGGCTTTGTGGCCCTGCGGGTCCGTGATTCCCAGGATCAGCATGTGCTCGGCCAGCCAGTCCTCGTCCCTGGCCATCATGGAGGCGATGCGCAGGGCCAGGCATTTCTTGCCCAGCAGGGCGTTGCCGCCATAGCCTGAGCCGAAGGACCAGATGGAGCGGTCCTGGGGGAAGTGGGCGATGTATTTTTGCTCCACCGGCACGCAGGGCCAGGCATCGTCTTGTTGCCCGGGGGAGAGGGGGACGCCCACGGAATGCAGGCAAGGGATGAAGTCGCCGTCCGTGCCCAGCATATGGAGGGCAGCCTCGCCCATGCGGGTCATCAAGCGCATGTTCACCACCACATAGGGGCTGTCGGTGAGTTCCACGCCGATTTTGGCATAGGGCGAGCCCAGCGGCCCCATCACAAAGGGGATGACGAACATCGTCCGCCCGCGCATGCAGCCGTCAAACAGGGACAGCAGGGTCTGCTTCAGTTCAACCGGATCCCGCCAGTTGTTGAAGGGCCCGGCTTCTTCTTTGGTGTCAGACGCGATGAAGGTGCGGTCCTCCACCCGTGCCACGTCGCTGGGGTGGCTGCGGAACAGGTAGGAGCCAGGGCGCAGTTCCTGGTTGAGTTTGATGGCGACGCCGGCGTCCACCATCTGCTTTAGCAGCCGGTCATATTCCTCCTGGCTGCCATCGCACCAGACCACCTGGTCGGGCTTGCACAGCGCGGCCTTTTCTTCTACCCATTGCATCAGTTGCCGGTGCTTGGTCATACGCGCTCCTGTCCTCCTGAAATGAAGGTTTTTTGTGTGAATCTTTATCCGCCTGATTCATTGGTTTGTTTTCATCCAGAAACCACATGAAACTTGTGTTTTATCAAGCGGCACAAGGCCTTTGGGGCGGGTTCAGTGTACAAAGGCTCTTCCGCGCTGTCAAGATTATTCATTGTTTCTGGATAATCTTGAAGAATGGGCCCGCTTGTGATATATATCCTTTCAGCAACTGTGGAGGGATGGAAATGGATTATCGCATGGCTTCGCGCATGGACGGCGCCCAGGGCTCCATCATCAGGGAGCTGCTCAAGTTGGCGGCGGAACCGGGCATGATTTCCTTTGGCGGCGGCGCGCCCGAGCCCGCCAGCTTCCCGACGGAACGCTTTGCGAAAATTGCTGAAAACGCCATCAAAAACAAGGCCAAGGCAACGCTGGGCTATGGCATCTCCGAGGGCTACCCGCCCCTGGTTGCCTCCCTGAAAGCCTACCTCACCAAAACAGAACACCTGGATTTTTCGGACAACGAGCTGCTCATCCTCTCCGGCGGCCAGCAGTGCGCGGACCTGGTGGCCAAGCTGTTTGTCAACGAGGGGGACAGGGTGCTGGTGGAAAACCCCTCCTTTGTGGGCTGCATGAACGCCTTCCGCTCCTACGGCGCCAGGCTGCAAGGCATTCCGCTGGAGAGCGACGGCGTCAACCTGGAAGCGCTGGAAGCGGCTTTCGCCACAGAAAAACCCAGCTTTTTCTACATGATCTCCACCTTCCAAAACCCCTCGGGCTACACAACCTCCCACGAAAAACGCAAGGCCATCTACCAGTTGGCCAAGCAATACAATGTGATGGTGTTTGAGGACAACCCCTACGGCGAACTGCGCTATGAGGGGGCCTGGATTCCCTCCGTCAAATCCATGGACCAGGACGGCCGCGTGCTCTACTCCGGCAGCTTCTCAAAAACCCTGGCGCCTGGCATGCGCGTGGGCTATCTGGTGTACAACAAGGCGCTGCATACCAAGTGTAAAATCGCCAAACAGGGCGTGGACGTCCACTCCAGCACCCTGTATCAGATGATGTGCCACGCGATGCTGAAGGACGGCTACGAGGCCCATGTGGCTTCCCTGCTGCCGCGCTACAAGGCGAAGGCCAATGTGATGTCAGCGGCGCTTGAAAAACATATGCACAAGGATGTACGCTGGCAGCGTCCCCAGGGGGGCTTCTTCATCATGGCCTGGCTGCCGGAGGGGATGGATTCCCTGCCCTTTGTCAATGAGGCGGTCAAACGCCGCGTCATCACCGTGCCCGGCTCCGCCTTCACCGTGGACCCGAGCCGGCCCAACAACGGCATCCGTTTGAACTTCTCCCTGCCCAGCGCAGAGCAGATTGAGGAGGGCATCGTTATCCTGGGGCAGCTGAGCCACGAGATGCTGGGCTGATACAACAACCAAAACCAAGCCTCCGTCCCGGCCTGGGGCGGATTTTTTGTTATACTTGTCATGTTTTGATTTTTCAAGCGTCTGTGGGGTGAGGAGGTGGGGCAGTGGAGCGCATGCAGGCGGTGTACCGGGCGTATTTTGCGGATGTCTACCGCTATGCCCTCTCCCTGTGCCGCGACCGGGTGCTGGCGGAGGACATCTGCAGCGCCGCCTTCCTAAAAGCCATGGAGAGTATCCACACCTACCGCGGGGACAATGACATCCGCTTCTGGCTGTGCCGCATCGCCCGCAACCACTACATTTCTGTATTGCGCAAGCAGAAACGTGAGGTGGTCATGGCGGACCTGCCTGAGTACACCGACCAGGTGGATGTGTCAGACCTGTTGGCTGATAAAGACGAAGGCGAGCAGGCCATGCGCCTGCTGGATGCTCTGGGCGAACCGGCCCGGCAGATTGTGCGCCTGCGGGCTCTTGAAGGCCTCAGCTTCCGGCAGATCGCAAGCTTGTATCAAAAGAGCGAGAACTGGGCTTGTGTGACCTACCACCGCGCGCGCAAAGCGTTGAGACAACAAATGGAGGATGAGAATGAAGCTTGATTGCGCCATCATTGAAGACCTGCTGCCCCTGTATCATGAGGGCATGCTCAGTGAGCAGTCCAAACAGGCTGTTGATGAGCACATAAAGGACTGCCCTTCCTGTTCAAAGGAGCTGAAACAACTGCGGGAAAGCCCCGCCCTGCCGCAATCGCCCGCCCTGCCGCTTAATAACATCTCAAAAAGCATCAAAAAGCGCAGGCTGCTGGCTGTGCTGCTGGCCGGCATGCTGCTGCTGGCGGCGGCTTCCGCTGTGGTGGCGTACTTGACGGATTACAACTATCTCTCCTACCAGGAAGGCTTGGTGGAGGTCACCAGGCAGGCTGACACGCTCCAGGTCAGGCACAAGGCGCCGGGCTACTCCCTGGAGGTGAACACAAGCCGCGATCCTGAACGCCCGGGGCTCACCATGATTGAGCTGTCTTTGTTCAAGCCGCGCTTTGAGCTCTTGCCTGTCATCAGCCGCCAGGCGCGCACGCCCCTCATCCATCAAGATGGGCAGGTCAGCATGGCACAAAACGCGACGACACTCATGCTGGAGGACCCCCAACAGGCAATCACCGTGTACTATGTCAAAACCGGGGAGTTAAGCCGCCTGCTGACCGGCACCAATTCGGAAAATGAAGGTTGGATGAACCTTCCCAGGCTGGCGCTGGCGTACTATCTGCGCTTGGTGGGGATTGCATTCCTTGTCCTGCTTGTGCTGTTATTGCTGTTCTTTCACAAAGAACGCATCAGGTTGGTCCTTCTCAACCTTCTGGGCTTGCCGCTGTCCTACCTGCTGGCCCACCTGCTCATCAAAGGCATTTTCACCCTGTCCTACTACAGCCTGCTGCGTGACCTCATCTGGATTTTGGCCTGCGCCGCCTTCCTGTACATCGCCTGGCTGGTGTTCTGGCGGCTGCGGCGCGAGCAGCAGGAAGCCTAACCCTCCTTCATTATCATTGAATCCCTGTGGTCGCTTTGCTACAATTCACCACAGGGATTCTTCTTTAAGGGAGTGTTGTCATGGTCATTTATCAGTCAAACGGAAATGAATACAAGGGCAACCTGCACATGCACACCACGTTTTCAGACGGCCGGCTGGCGCCGTTGGAGGCCCTCAAGGCCTATGAGGACGCGGGCTTTGATTTCGTGGCCATCACCGACCACCGCCATGTAACAAGGGTGCCGGACTACCAGGGGAAAATGCTGCTGCTGAATGGCATTGAACTGGATGAGGAGCCCAGCCAGGCCGAGGTCATCCACCTGCTGGGCATCGGCTTTGATGCGGACTTTGAGCAGCATGCCCCCTTTGAATACACCAGCCAGCAGGGCATTGACCTGATCAGGCGACATGGCGGACTGTGCTTCCTGGCGCATCCGCACTGGTCCATGAACCGCCTTCACACCATCAGGCCCCTCACAGGCTTATCCGGCGTGGAAATCTACAACAGCGGCTCCAAGCCGCCCTATGATGCCTTCCGCGCGGACTCCACCCACTTTCTGGACCTGATGGCGCAGGACGGCTTCCTGTACCTCACCATCGCCTGTGATGACAGCCATGCCTATGAATGTGAGTTATTTGATGGCTTCACCCTGGTGCAGGCGGACAGCTTGACCCAAGACGGCATCCTGTCCGCCTTGAAGGCCGGGCGGTTCTATGCCAGCCAGGGCCCGCGCTTTGCGCGCGTGGTGTATGAAGAGGGCGTGGCGCGGGTGGAATGCTCCAGGGTCAGCAGGATTGCCTTCCATTCCAACCTGGCCTGGGCCAACGAGCGCGCCTATGTCGGCCAGGGGCTGACCAATGCCCGGCATACCGTGGACGCCCGGCGCGGCGAATCCTTCATCCGAGTGGTCATTGAGGATGAGCAGGGCAGGAAGGCTTGGCTGAATCCCTTTGCTGTCTAATCCTTTGTGATTTCAAGGGTGGCCGCCATGTCAAACAGGTGCTGGCCCCAGGTTTGCATCAGGTTCGCCGGCGTGTAAATCATCATCAACAGCGGCGTGTCCAATTGGTACAGCGCCAGCGCATACACCAATTGATTGCCCTTCTGCATCCGCAAGAGGTAGGTTTCCCGCTGCTCCCTTGGCAAGGCACCAAACACCAGCGGCCAGTCCCAGGCGGTCCATTCAAAGCCATTGCCCTTCATTTCCGTCTCCAGCCTGTCCAGGTCTTCCTTTCCGCCTGTGCGCAGGATGATATAGGCATCCTCTTCAAAGGGCTTGTCTCTCATGGCTATCAACACGGAATCCAAGGCGTGGTCCACATAAAAGCCGCCCAGGTCCACATACAGGGCATAGGGCAGGGGGGAGAGGCTGGCCTGTGTCAGCATCACTTCATGCGTTTCCTCGCCAGCCCGGCTCATCATGGCGCGCTGATTGCCCTCTGGCTGTGGGTCAGCCGAAAAAATGCCCAGGGGCGCGAAGGCGCGCGCCACCTGGTTGCCGATATAGGTCTCAAAATAGGCGTCATTGCCCATCTTGGACAGCAGGGTCACTTCCTGGCCTTTCTTCAAGGAAAACAAGGTGCTCCTGCCCTTGAGCGGGTCATCGGTGGCTTCATACGCTGTGTCCACGATGGCGGACGTTCTTTTAAACTTCAACTCCAGCGGCTCATACCAGTCCGGCAGGTGCTTTGTGTCAATGTAGCCGATGCGGTACTGTCCGGGCGAGATGGCATACTGCACCATCGCGTAACCGGCATTCACCCCAAACACCTGCACCCAGGCGGCGGGGCTCAAGGCGGCCTTGCCTTTTGCCGCGCGGTAGGGCTTGTCATGGGGCGAGGTGTACACGGGGATCAGTTGATCACCTTCCAGCGGCACCTCCCGGGCACTCAGCCAGCCTGTGGGAATGACGGGCGGCAAGGCAAGTGGCTGGGCGGCCTGCTCGGGCGTTTTAGGCAGCAGCGTGAACATGAAAGTGCGCAAATCGCTGTCAAAGGGGATGTCGTAGCGCGTCCTGTCCTCGCTTTCCTCCAGGAAATAGAAGGTGGCCGATTTGCCATCCTTTTTTGGCGCGATGTCTATCATGCCGGATTGGCCGTTATGGGCATAAAAGACCAGCCGCCACACGCCTTCCTTGTCCTGCTCAAAGGTCATGGCGTTTTCCCAGTATTCGCCGTTGCTCCAGCCCATGGCAAAGGCCTTGCCGTAGACTTCCCCGGGGTAGTCCTCCTGGAACTCGCCCTTCAGAGAAAATTTGGATGTGCCGCTCACATCCATCAGGGTGTACCGCATGTCCCCCTGGGGCAGGGCCTCCTTGGTGATGATGCGCTCAATCCATTGCCCATCCACCTTCTCAAAGCCGGCCAGCGCGTTCTCCCTGCCCTTCTTCAAAGTGCCAAAGGCCCAGGTTCCGCCCGGAATTTCCACTTCCGACAGCACCTCATAGCCTTTGTAGCCTTGGCTTTGGGTCAAGGCTTCTGGCCCGCCTTCCCCCAAACCCTGCGTGTACGCCATCATCAAAATCAGCGCCAGGACGACCGCAATGCTCTTTTTCATCGGCTCTCTCCTTGTTTTCACTGCCCATACAACGCGCTGGAAGCGATTGTTCGTCCCGCGCATACTTTTTGTTTTTAACTTGGGCCTGGTTGCAATCATCCGCTGGATGCCATAGAATAAGGTACGTTTATATTTTCCATGCAAGGGCGCTTGCCCTTGTGCTTTTCATGTGAAGGAGGATGCATGCGCGTAGGTTTTGACCATGACCTGTACACCAAAACCCAGTCCGAGAAGATTCTGGAACGCGTCAACCAGTTTGGCGGCAAGCTCTACCTGGAGCTGGGCGGCAAGCTGTTTGATGACAACCACGCCGCCCGGGTGCTGCCCGGCTTCCGGCCTGACAGCAAGATTTCCATGCTGCGCAGCTTGTCCGACCAGACCGAGATCGTCATCGCCATCTCCGCTGATGACATCGCCAAAAACAAGGTGCGCGGCGACCTGGGCATCACCTATGACCAGGATGTGCTGCGATTGATTGACGCCTTCCGCGCGGTGGACATGCTGGTGGACAGCGTGGTCATAACCCACTGGGCCTCCCAGCCCCAGGCCGTCGCCTTCCGCAAGCGCCTGCGCAGCCTGGGCATGAAGGTGTACGCGCATTACCCGATTGCCAACTACCCCTCCGACATCGCCCTGGTGGTGTCTGACAAGGGCTATGGCAAGGATGACTACATCGAAACCACCCGCCCCCTGGTGCTGGTGACGGCGCCTGGACCCGGCAGCGGCAAGATGGCCGTGTGCATGAGCCAGCTCTATCAAGATCACCAGCGCGGCATCAAGGCCGGCTACGCCAAGTTTGAAACCTTCCCCATCTGGAACCTGCCGCTCAAGCACCCGGTGAACATCGCCTATGAGGCGGCCACGGTGGACCTGGGCGACGTCAACATGATCGACCCCTTCCACCTGGAGACCTATGGCGAGCTGGCGGTCAACTACAACCGCGACATCGAAGTCTTCCCCATTTTAAGCGCCATCTTTGAGCGCATCTGGGGCGAGATGCCTTATAAATCCCCCACGGACATGGGGGTGAACATGGTGGGCAAGTGCATCACCGATGAAGCGGTGGTGGAGGCCGCGGCCAAGCAGGAGGTCATCCGCCGGCTGTACACCACTTTGTGCGAGCAGCGCCGCGGGCACGCCACGGAAGAAGAGGTGGCCAAGCTGCGCCTGCTGATGCAGCAGATGAACCTGTCAGACGAGGACCGCCCGGTGATCGCCGCCGCGCGCAAGCGCGCCGACAGCACGGGCGCGCCCGCCGCCGCGGTGGAACTGCCCTCCGGCGCCATCGTCACCGGCAAGACCTCCAGCCTCCTGGGAACCTCCTCGGCGCTGATCCTCAACGCCCTCAAGCTGCTGGCGGGCATCCCGAAAAACGAGAAGCTGATTCCCCCGGAAGTGATTGAGCCCATCCAGAATCTGAAGCTGAACTACCTGGGCAACAACAACCCCCGCCTGCACACGGATGAGGTGCTGGTGGCCCTGTCCATCACCGCGGCCAATAGCCCCCGGGCGGCCCTGGCGCTGTCCCAGCTGCCTTTGTTGAAGGGCTGCGAGGTGCACACCTCGGTGATTCTGTCGTCTGTTGATGAGAACATCTTCCGCCGCCTGGGCGTCAACCTGACCTGTGATCCGCAGTACCAAAGCCGCAAGCTCTATCACAGGGGGCGCTGAGGGATGAACACCATCATTTCCCTTCAGCAGGACCTGGCCGCCCTGGGGGTAAAGCCGCAGGATACCCTGCTGATGCACTCCTCCATGAAGGCCATTGGCCCGGTGGAAGGCGGTGCGGAGGCCGTGCTGGATGCCCTGACAGGCTATCTAAAGGGGGGCACCCTGGTGCTGCCCACCCTGTCTTGGAAAATTATTGACGATAAGCCCCCAGTGTTTGACGCGCGAAAAACGCCCTCCATCGTGGGCCTGCTGACGGAGACCTTTAGGAAGCGCCCGGGCATTGTGCGCAGCCTCCACCCGACCCATTCGGTGGCCGCCATAGGCAGCAAAGCCGATTTCATCGTGTCGGAAGACCACTTGAACACCACGCCCTGCGGGGAACGCTCCGCCTGGCACAAACTGATGGAATTGAACGGCAAGATCCTGATGGCGGGTTGCGGGCTCAACCGCTGCACCTTCATCCATGGGGTGGAGGAATGGCTGGACATCCCTAATAGGCTGGGGGAGCAGATGGACTTCATCATGGACCGCCCGGACGGCTCCTCGTTCACCATGCGCTCCTGCCCGCACCGGGGCCAGCCCTCGGAGCAGTTCCCCAAGGCGCAGGCCGCGTTGGAACAAGCCGGCGCCTTAAGCCACGGCAAGTTTGGCAGCGCGGACGCCCTGCTGCTGGACGCCCGGAAAACCTATGAAACGCTTAAAACCCTCTTGCGCAAAGATCCTCAATTGTTTGATGACCCCGATTTGGCAGAAGGTTAATACCCGCCCTCCTCGGGGCTGACCATCATGTCCTGAAACACCACCCGCAGCAGGACCTGGTAATCAATGGCCTGCATGTGGAGTGTCACCGCGGTGCGGTCCTTTTCAAAGCGCGTCTGGTACACCAGGTCGCCGCGAAACAGGGCCGCGCCTTTGTTTTGCGCCTCTTTCCGCTGGCTGGTCTTCAGCCAGAGCTGGCGGTCGTCAATCGGCTTGCCGTGGCTTTCCGTCAACGCGCGTTTGATGCTTTCGTAATCCTTGATGTAGTCTTCAATGCTGCTGTGGGACGCCAGGGACTGGTAGCGCGCGCGAAACAACTGCCTTGCCGTGAAGTGATAGGTCAGTTCCATGTCCAAGCCCGCCAGTTGGTCATCAAAGCTCATCATGCGCAGGTCCTGGCCCTTGACGCTGCCTTCATGGGCGGGCTCGCCTTCCAGGGCCAGCACGGCCTCCTCCTGGTCGCCCCAGCGCAGGGTCTTGAAGTCGTGGATGGTGAGGATGTCTGGCCGCGCGTAGGGCAGTTGCATCCGGTTCATGGCGCTTTGAGCAGCCGCCAAAAAGCCTGCGCTGGTCCAGGTGGCGCCGGTGATGTTGTCCACCGCGATGCTGTTTTGCGCGATGACCTTTTGCTGCAGCTGCTCCAAGGCGTCCATGCCGATGGTGGCGTGCTCGCCCTCCGCTTTGACATCCACCGCCGTGATGCGGCCTTCCTCCACCGTGATGCTGACCACGATGGGGTGGGTGGTGGACCAGCCAAAGGCAGAGCCGGAGGCGGTGAGCGGGCCGTTTTGCCCGTTGCCGGCCGCGATTTCCACCATCCGCGCCTTCTCTAGCGCCTGCCTGGCGGCACTCATGATGCCCCTGGAGGTCCAGGTGGCGCCGGTGACGGCTTCCAAATCGACGCTGTTGCGCTGCACCATCAATTCCGGCAGGCGTTCCAGGGCCTCCGCCGCGATGCGGGCATGCTCGCCCTCGCCTGTGACCAGGGCGTTTGTAATGACCCCCGCTTCCAGGGTCAGCGTTACCTTGATGGGGATGGTGGAGGAAAAGCCGTCGGCTTCCCCGGAAAAGTCCCCGCTCACCAGGGGCATGGCGGCGGCCGCGGGCAGCACCAGGCAGCACAACACCAGCACCAGCGCCCTGCGCAGTTTTTTCTCCATCACGCGTGCTCCTTATGTTTTTTTCCTGTACAAGTATAAAACGGCCTGCCGTGGATGGCAAGCCGTTAGCGGGAACGCTATTGGATTGGCTGGGTCAATCTTGATCCACCATCATGAAAGGCCTCAATGAACAGGCGCGCCTTCCAGAATCAGCAGCCCTTCCAGCTCCTGCTGGCCCATCCTCTCCATGCCCTGTTCCCACACCGCTTCCTGTACCGCCTGGACGCTGGGAAAGGCCATGCGCAGCAGGGCGTGCAGGGCGCGCGCCTTGGTCAACAGGTGGGGGTAATCCCGGATGACCAGGTAGGCGACGGCGCCGGGGTAGCTGTGCTCAAACAGCAGGGATCGGTCCTCAATGGGGAAGGTGCGGCTGTAGGCGTTGATGAACCAGACGGTGTCCTCTGTGGGCGCTTCATCGTAGCGCTCCGCGGTGTACCTGCCGTCCCCGAAGACATAGCCGCTGTCATCGGTGTAGCGGTAGACATAGCCCCGGTCCGGCACGCCCTCCGGCCCCAGGTTCTCCCACAGGGCCAGCAGGTTCACGCCTTCCCCGTTGGTGGTGTGCTCACCCAGCCGGTCTTCAAAGATGTGCATGAACTCGTGGACGATGGTGCTCAGTTGCGTGTAGTTCTCCGTTGTCAGCACCAGGCTGCGCCGCGCGTCAATGGAGGAGGCAAAGCCGCCCGGGGCGGGGATGCCCTCCAGGCCCCTCTGCCGTAAGCTGCCGGCGAGGTAGACATTCAGGCCCTCATAGTAGGGCAGCACGGCTTCCTGAATCATGTTGTCGGGCAGCGAATCCAGGAATTGCTTCAGCAGCGTCAGCGTCCAGCGCAGCTTGAGCTCGCTTTTGGACACCTCGCCCTGGTAGGTGTCATCCCGGAAGCGGATGCCCTGCTCGCGGAGAAAGAGGTGGATGCCGTGCTGTGCTTCGATAGCCCCTGCCAGCTCGTCATTGCCCTGCCTGAGGTCCTCCATCGTGACGCCAACCATGCCGATGTCCCGGTTGAGGGGCGCTTGCCGCACAGCCCAGCGGAACAGCTCGCCTTCCGGGTCGTCATACTTCTGGAAAACAAACAGCATGAAGCCGTTCTCGTCCAGTGCCGAGGCCTGGTAGAGGGGGTTCTCCTCCGAATAGGCCAGGGCCAGCTCCTGAAGCAGCAGCCCCGCCTGCTGGTCATACACGCGCAGTATGACCTGCTCCTCCTGGTATTGGCTGGTAAACATCAAGGAGGTGGTCAACTCCATCGGGTATTCCATCTCCCGCCAGTTGGGGATGAAGCGGTACTGCCCCTGGTCGGGCAGCCGGCCCAGCATCACCGCGAGGCCCGCCTGCAGAAAGACGCTGTCGCGGTTGATTTGCGTGCTGTCCGGCCGCAGGGAAGACAGCTGGCTTTTGCCATCGGGGCTGATGCTGCACAAGAGGCTCAAGCCCTGCTCATCGGTGTACAGCACGTGCACCCTGCCCTCCCACTCGCCCAGAAAGCGGGAGAAGGAGAAGCCCGCGGGCAGGTTGGGCTTGATCTGCCTTTGGCTGCCATCCGCGATGGAGAACAGGCTCAAGGCCTCCTTGATGCCGCCCAGCCAGACCGTTTCGCCGTTGCTTTGCACCAGGTTTTCGTACAGCAGGTCGTCTTTGGGCAAGCTGATGTCGCGGGTCCTGTTCAGTTGTTTATCAAACAGCGCCAGCTGCCCCAGGGGCTGGTTGATGGCGTACAGGCTGCCGTCATCCAGGAAGCCGGCCTCCCAGAGGGAGTAGCTGTCCGCCTCGTAGAAGATTAGCCCGCTTTGCAAATTTTGTGTGCTGATTAACTTTTTATCATGCAGGTCCACCAGGGACAGCAGGGCTTCGGCCTTCTCAAAATCGATGCTGAGCAGGGCGGCCCTGTCTTGATGGGTGATAATGGTCTGGGTCCTGCCCGGAGCCTTCACGCCCAGGTTGATGAGGCCGCCGGCCTGTTCGGCCCGGGTGAGAGCGGTCAACGGCAGCAGCAGGCAGCACACCACCATCCAGACTATGAGCTTACCAATCATCTTCCTCATGCCCGCGCACCTCCCGACAAGTACAATCAACGCGCCAACGCAGGGTCTTTCATGCCTGCATCATACCATGTTTGCGTTGATTTGACCAGTGCCGCCAAGGCCCGCGCGGTTGTCATCGAGGCTTGAAAACAGGTATAATCAAGGCATCAAGGAAGGGAGGACAGCCAATGTCTGAAGACGAACGCCTGGACATCATCGAAGGCACCGATGAGGACGGCAACCGCCTGTTGCTGAAGGTTGAAAAATATTTCTTTTACAATGGTGAGGAATACGTGCTCTTGCAGGAGTACAGCGAGGAAGAAGCCGCCGATCCTCAAAAGCAAACCGTGTATGTGATGCGCGTCAGCGTGTCCATAGATGAAGACGGCGAAGAGATTGAGGATTTTGAGCCGGTGGACGAGGAATTGGCCCAGAAGCTGATCCCGGTCATCCACGCGCGCTGGAACCAGGACGAGCTGAAGGACGAAAACGACTGATTGGCAAAGCAACTGACTGATGCCTTAAAGCGCAAAATCGCCCTGCTGCCCGACAGCCCCGGCTGCTACCTGATGAAGGAGCAGGGGGAGATTTTGTATGTGGGCAAGGCCTTCAACCTAAACAACCGCGTGCGCAGCTATTTTTCCAGCCAGCCCCACTCCAACAAGGTGCAGGCGCTGGTGGACCGCATTGACGATTTTGACATCATCCTGGCCTCCACCAACCTGGAAGCCTTGGTGCTGGAAAGCAACCTCATCAAGCTGCACCGGCCCTATTACAACATCAAGCTGATGGATGACAAGCACTATCCCTACATCCGCATCAGCGTCAATGAGCCCTTTCCGCGCCTGACCGTGGCCCGGCGCGTGGAAAACGACGGCGCGAAGTACTTTGGCCCATACTACGGCACCTCCGCCATCCGCCAGGTGACGGGCGTGCTGCGGCGCACCTTCCCTTTGCGCACCTGCAAGCTGCCCCTGCCCGGGGCCAAGAACCTGCGCCCCTGCCTGGCCTATGAGATGGGTCAGTGCCTGGGCCCCTGCGCCAATCTGGTCTCCCAGGAGGACTACCAGGTGATGGTGGACGAGGTCATCGCCTTTTTGAAAGGCCGCTACAAGCCCGTGGTGGACCGCCTGGAGAAGGAGATGGAGCAGGCCGCGATGGAGCTGCAGTTTGAGCGCGCGGGCGAGCTGCGCGACAGCATCAAGGACATCAAGGGCCTGATGGAGCAGCAAAACGCCCTGCAGACATCCCAGGTGGACCAGGATGTCATCGCCGCGGCCCAGGACGGCCTGGACGCCATGGCCCAGGTGCTGTTTATCCGCGGCGGCAAGATGCTGGAGGCCCAGTCTTTCTCGCTTCCCCGGGAGGGCAGCGAGCCGCTCAGCGAAGTGCTGGAAGGCTTCCTCACCCAGTTTTATGAGGACAGGCTGCCCGCCCGCGAGGTGATTGTGCAGGCGCTGAATGACCCAAACACCATGGAAGCCTGGCTGCGGGAAAAGAAGCAATCCGCTGTCACCCTGACCCTTCCCCAGCGCGGGGACAAGCTGCGCCTGGTGGACAACGCCCTGCAAAACGCCAGGGACGCCCTGCAAAAGCGCAATGCCCGGGACCAGGTGGTGCTGGAGCGCACCGTGGGCGCGGTCAAGGAGCTGGCGGCCGCCCTCCACCTGCAAGAGGTGCCTGAGCGCATCGAGGGCTTTGACATCTCCAACACCCAGGGCAGCCAGTCGGTCGCCAGCATGGTGGTCTTCATCAAGGGGGAGCCGGCGCGCAAGGAGTACCGGCACTTCAACATCAAAACAGTGGAAGGCCCCAACGATTTCGCCAGCTTGCACGAGGCCCTCTCCAGGCGCTTCGCGCGCATGAAGGACAAGGACAAGCCCTGGCCCGCGCCCGACCTGATTTTGGTGGACGGCGGGCCCCAGCAGCTGCAGTATGCCCTGATGGCGCGGGACAGCCAGGGGCTGGATGTCCCCATGTTCTCCCTGGCGGAGCGCCTGGAGGAGATCTACCTGCCCGGCCAGGATGAGCCTGTGGTGCTGGACAGGCATTCCCCGGCCTTGCACCTGGTGCAGCGCGTCCGCGATGAAGCCCACCGCTTTGGCATCACCCACCACCGCAAGCGCCGTGGCAAGGAGGGCATCCGCTCCCGGCTGGAGGAGGTGCCCGGCATCGGCCCAGCGCGCAGGCGCGCCTTGCTGTCGGCCTTCCGCTCCATGAAGGGCATCCTGGAGGCCGATGTGGACAGCCTGGCGGCGGTGCCGGGCATGAGCAAGGCGTCCGCGCAGGCGCTGTACAATGCCCTGCACGCAAATGATGCCGCCAATGCATGAAGTACCGCCCCTTGGGCGTTTGATGGGTGGAGCGAGCAAAAGGAGGGCAGGGATGATCAAAGGCAAAGGGCTGTGGCTCACCTTGCTGTGCCTGCTGCTGCTGGCCGCTTCCGCCTCCGCCGGCATCGCCTCCTTAGACGCGCTGCAAAACCATGTTGATGTTGGCGGCGCGTATGAACTCTCGGTATCCGCCCAGGTGAAGGCCTGGCCGGACATCACGGGGGCAAGCCTGGAAGCGGCGCAAACCTGGCTGAACGGCAAGCGCCTCAACCTGGCCTTGGAACAGGAAGGCGCGATCCACACCGGCCAGGCACAGCTGTTTTCCAATGACCAGGCCGTGCTGGGCTTCTTCACAATGGAAGGCCCGGAAGGCGCGGGCTTCCAGCTGATGGACGCGAACGGCGCCTCCGCCACCCGCTACCACAGCGCGGAGGGCTTGCCGCCCTGGCAGCTGCTGCTGGGGGTGGACACCTTCCTTCCAGACTGGCAGCACGCGCAAGCTGCCTTGCAGGCCATCGCCGATTTAGCGCTGCCCCACCTGCTGGAGATGGAGAAGCCGGTGAAGACCTCCACCAGCATCAAGAACGCCGGGCGCGGCGCCAGCCAGTTGGTGTACGCCTACAAGACGGCCGAAGCCCAGGCCCTGTGGGACATCGTGGCCCCAAAGGCCCTGCCCGAGCTGGACAAGGTGTTCGCTGCCCTCTTCCCGCAGTACGCGCAAGCCGCTTCCCAGAGCCTGCGTACCCTGGAAATGAAGGGCGCTCTCACCATCAAGCGCATCCTGGACAAGGACGGCAAGGACCTAGGCCTGCAAATCACCGGCACCTTTGCGCTGGATGGCGCAAACCGCAAGCTGACCCTGTTTTTTGGCCAGTCGGACACCGGCGCCTACCTCAGTTTCAAGCTGCCCGCCACCCGGGGCAATGACACGCTGGAACTGCAGCTGTCCATCCCCGTTGAAGAAAACGAACTGGCCGCGGACTGGCGCTTCAAGTGGGTCACCGGCAAGGACAGCCTGAGCACCACCGGCGTAATCGCCCTCAAAGCCAAGGCAGCTGAAGCCGGAGAAACCCTTTCTGGCAGCCTGACGCTGAAAACGCGCCAGTCTGGCAGCCTCAGCCGCAACACCGAGTACACCGTAAAGCCCGCCCTCGCCTTTGATGGCCTGGCGCTTTCGGGCACCCTGGCCTTCCAGCAAAAGGAAGGCAGCAGCCTGGATAAGGACCTGGTGTTCACCCTTAATGGCGAGCCGGTCGGCCCCCTGCAAGCCCCGCCTGCCCTGGCCATCATCGAGGCATCCGCCTTGACCCCGGCCCAGCTGCTGCTGGAACAGGCCCGTGTGCAGGGCGCCTTCCTGCCGCAGCTGACCGGCTTCCTGTCCGGCCTGCCGCAAGACCAGATGCGCCTGATTTTGCACGACCTGGGGCGCGTTCGGCGCACCAATGGGGACATCTTGCTGCCGCCCCTGGACATAGCCCCGGCGTTCACAGTGACTGAAACAACCAATCCACCGCAAACCAAGGAGGATACACCATGAAACGACTGATCGCCCTGTTGCTTTCCGCCCTGCTGCTGCTGTCCGCCCTGCCTGGCCTGGCGGCGCAGTACACACTGGATGAGAAGCTGTTCAAGCAGGTCAAGGACGGCTCCGGCCTACGCCTGACGCTGGACACCCAGAAAACCGGCGGCGCTTTCACCGTGCTGGATGCCGCCACCAACGCCATCCTGGGCAACCTGCTGCCTGGCGCCCAGCTCAGCCTGCGCTATCTAAGCGGCGTCGGCACCATGAAGGGCCAGGAGGAAACCGAACTCATCCTGTCCAAGGGCGGCCAGCCGCTCATGGATTTGAAGCTGCTCAAGGACGCGCAGTTTGAACAGCTGTCCTCCACCCTCTTGGGTGCGCAGCGCTATGTGGACCGTCGCGACGGCGGCCTCATCCTGGCCCTGCTCACCGGGCAGGACGCCACCTGGCCGCCGGTTGAGGGCGTCATCTACAAGCTCAACACCGCGGAATCCACCTGGCAGGGCGCTGTCACCAAGAAGCTGGAGGCCTACAGCACCAAGCTGACCGTCTGGCTGCAGGGCTTCACCAAGACCGAGTCGCTGCGCGATGCCGCCAACCAGTTGCAGACCCGGGTGTCCGTGTCCGTCCCGCCTCAGCAGCTCAAGGCGCAGATTAAGCAGATGCTGCTGGATGTCTACGGCGATACCGAGCTGCTGGCCCTCCTGGCCCAGGAGATGGACGCCCGCCAGGCCGCGGCCTACCTGCAGCCGCAGATGATGAACTCCTTCTTCCAAACCCTGGACCTGCTGCCCATCACCGAAAACCTGGAAAGCGTCCGATTGCTGGACGCCCAGGGCCAACTGCTCACCAACAAGCTGGTCCTGCCCCTGGGGGGCGCGCGCGGCCTGAAGCGCGTTGTCTATGACCATGTCTACAACGCGGCGGGCGGCAAGACGGCCATCACCCTGGAATACCAGCCCAAGAACGTCCAGAACACCAAAGGCGCGGTGACCTCCCTGGTCTTTGAAGGCGGGCAGACCGCGAACACCCAGGAATTCAGCTACGTGGGAACCTTGAGCCTCCAGCCCGAGGCGAATAGCGACGCCTTCACCGTGGACAATGCCGAGGGCGATGTGGCGGCCCAGGTCTATTCCTTCAACCTGCTCTACGCCCCGGGTGAGGAGAAAGTGGACCAGGCCGCGCAGAGCTCCACCCGGGACTTTGAGTTCACCCTGCGCGTTGTGCCCCAGGGCGACGCCGCGGTGTCCGCCCAGCTGATCAAGGCCAATGTCAGCCTCAACTCCAGGCTCAATTCCCGCTCGGCCACCTATTTCACCGGCC
This sequence comes from Clostridiales bacterium, assembly GCA_012521895.1. GTDB lineage: Bacteria > Bacillota > Clostridia > Christensenellales > Aristaeellaceae > UBA6115. The sequence continues at coordinate 16,096 of JAAYLK010000046.1, read as the reverse complement.
TCATCACCTGGCAGGACGAGGGCACCCAGGGCCTTCTCCGCGCAGAGCTGGCCGGCAACACCGCCCCGCCCTGGACCATTACGCCGGTGGACACCAACGGCGCGGTCCGCGTGGACACCCTGACCGCGGCCCAGCTGCAGTCCCTGGCCACCCAGCTGAAATCCACCCTGGAGAACGCCTTCATGGCGATGATGGTGCGGATTATCACCCCCGCAACAACGAATCCCTGACACCTGATCCATCACAACGGCCTGCGGCGAAACCGCAGGCCGTTGTTTTTGATGACGATGTTTGTACATCGTGGTATACTCACCTGTGCATTGACGAAGGAGGGACCATGGCGAGTTTTGTGGACAGGGCGGTCATCCGCCTGAAGGCGGGGGATGGGGGAAACGGTTGCGTCTCCTTTCACCGCGAGAAGTATGTATTAAACGGCGGGCCGGACGGCGGCGACGGCGGCAAGGGCGGGGACATCATCCTCTATGCCGACCACAACCTGCACACCCTGATGGATTTCCGCTACAAGACCAAGTACCAGGCGGACAATGGCGCCGCCGGCACCTCCTTAAACCGCAGCGGCAAAAGTGCTGAGGACCTGGTCATCAAGGTGCCCGCCGGCACCGTCATCCGCGACAAGGAAACCGGTGCCGTTGTCGCCGACATGTTTGAACCGGGCAGCACCCGCGTTCTCCTCCATGGCGGCCGGGGCGGCCACGGCAACGCCAAGTTCGCCACGCCCACCCGCCAGGCGCCCAATTTCGCCAAGCCCGGCATCAAGACCGTCTGGCACGAATTCATCCTGGAACTGCGCACCATCGCCGATGTCGGCCTGGTCGGCTTTCCCAACGCCGGCAAGAGCAGCCTGCTGGCGCGCATCACAGCCGCCCAGCCCAAGATTGGCAACTACCCCTTCACCACCCTGACGCCCAACCTGGGCATCGCCCAGCACAAGGGCCAGTCCTTCGCCGTGGCCGACATCCCCGGCCTCATCGAAAACGCCAGCGAGGGCGCGGGCCTCGGCTTTGCCTTCCTACGCCATGTGGAGCGCACCCGGTTGCTCCTGCACGTCGTGGACGCCTCCGGCCAGGAGGGCCGCGACCCGGTGGACGACTTCAACACCGTCAACGAAGAATTGCGCCGCTACGGTCAGCTGGACCAGCGACCGCAGATCGTCATCGCCAACAAGATGGACCTGCCCGACTCCCATGTCCTGCTGGACGAACTTAGGAAAGCCGCCGGCGACCGCCCCTTCTTCGCCGTCTCCGCCGCCACCGGTGAAGGCCTGGAGCCCCTCCTTGACAAAGTTGTTGAGCTCCTCGCCACCCTCCCGCCCTCCGAGCCCCTCCAGGAAGAGGAGTTCTTTGAGGAAGAGCGCCTGCGCGGCTGGGAGGCCGTCCAGGACGAGGAAGGCGTCTTCGTCGTCACCGGCGGGTCCATGGATTCCCTCATCGACGCCGTCAACTTCAACGACTACGAGTCCATGAACTGGTTCCACAAGACCCTCCGCGCCTCCGGCGTCATCGAACGCCTGCGCCAACTGGGCGCCCAGGAGGGCGATACCGTCCGCCTTGGTGAAGATGGCATTGAGTTTGACTTTGTGGATTAGGGACGAAAGGACGAAGAGGACGAAGAGGACCTCGGAAACCAATTCTTCCGAAAAGGTTTCCAAACCTTCCAAAAGACTTTAACATTTATTCTATATGTGCAAGATTATTATCAGAAAACGATCAAACGACTGATTTTGAAAGAGGACAACATGGAACTGAACGGAAAACAACGCGCCTACCTGCGCTCCCTGGCTAATCCCCTGGAGACCACCCTGTATGTGGGCAAGGATGGCATCACCGCCAACACGCAAAAAGAGGCATATGACCTGCTCAAAGCCCGGGAACTGGTGAAGTGCGCCGTTCAGCAAAACGCGCCGCTCACCGCGCGCGAAGCCAGTGAGCAGCTGTGCGAACTGACCGGCGCCAGCCCCGTACAAGTCATCGGCCGCCGCTTCACCATCTACCGCCAGAACGACAAAGAGCCCAAAATTATCCTGCCCTAAACCCATCATTCCCAAAAAAATTGGCGCCCTGCATCAGCGGCGCCATTCATTTACCCTATTAAAGTCTTTTGAGGGGTCCGGGGAATTTTTTCTTCAGAAAAAATCCCCGGCGTCCTCCCGGTCTCTGTCGTCGCTACCTCGAAATCTGATCCAGACTCATGCCAAAGCCCGGCACAAAGTCGCGGATAAAGTCCTGGACTTCGGGGAGGTCAATGGCCATGAGGGTGGCGTGGATGGCGTCGCGGGCTTCGAGGAACTCGTTGTTGCCGGCCTTGGTTTCCTCCAGGCACTTGATGTAGCCGCAGATGCGGTCGGCGGCCTTGACCAGGCGCCATTCCTCGGAGTCGCCGTTGGGGATGATGAAGGGTTCGTAGACGGGCTGGAGGTCCAGGGGCAGCATCTGTTTGAGGCGCTGGACGGCGATGCGCTCAATTTTGTGGTACTCGGCTTTGATTTGCGGGTTGTTGTGCTTGACGGGGGTGGGCAGGTCGCCGGTGATGACCTCGGAGATGTCGTGGAAGAGGGCCATGGCCATGACGTGCTCGGCGTTGTAGCTGCGCTGGTAGCGGGTGTTGCCGATGACGGCGATGGCGTGGGCGATCATGGCGGCCTGCATGGCGTGCTCCATGTCATTTTCGGGGATGAGGTTGCGCATGAGGCCCCAGCGGCGGATGAGCTTCATGCGGGAGAGATAGGCAAAAAAATGATAGGGAGCCATGGTAAATCCTACTTTCTAAGCGATTTTGTTTGTGCGATTAATCAGCGGCCGGCAAGGTGATGATGACGGGTGTGTGCCGGACCCCGGGCAGGAAGGTGTTCAGAAAATGCCCGGTGTCCATCTCCACTGACTGGGTGTTGACGCCCGGATGGAACCAGAGCCGGGGGTAGGCAAGGAGCGCGTCATCAATGATCAGTTGCACCTGGTGTTCCGTGTCAAAGAGCAGGCCCAGGGGGCTGACCGCGCCCTTGTCCAGCTGCAGCAGCGCCTGGAGTTTGTCTTCCCTCGCGAAGCTTAAGCGGGACACGCCCAGCAGCTTGCTGACCTGGGCCGTGCGGAACTCGCGCATGGGAGACATGAGGATTAGGTAAAAAGCGGTCTGTTGGCGGTTGCAGGCGAAGACATTGCGCGGCACGGTGGCGACCAAAGGGTCAAGGCCGGGGGTGTTCAGGCAGTCCTGAATGCTGTGCTTGGGCTCGTGCTCAAAGAGGGTAAAGGGGATGCCCATGCCGGAGAGGGCTGACAAGATGTCCTTACTGCGGTTCATCTTCATGCTTTTTCATGATGATCTTACCTTCAAAGCCCAGCTGGCCCGGGCGGTAGTAGACAGTGTCCTCAAAGCCGTCGGGCATGTAGTTCTGTTTGACCCAGTGGCCTGGGAAGTCGTGGGGGAAGAGGTAGCCCTCCCCGTTGCCCAGGCGCTGGTGGCCCTGGTAGTGGGTATCGCGCAGGTACAAGGGCACTTCGCCCAGTTGCCCCTGCTCGGCGTCGGCCGCGGCCAGGTTCATGGCGTTGACCACGGTGTTGGACTTGGGCGCTAAGCAGATGTAAATGATGGCCTGGGTCATGGCAAGGCGCGCCTCGGGCAGGCCGACCACTTCCAGGGCCTTGGCGGCGCTGACCGCCTGCACCAAGGCCTGTGGATCGGCCAGACCGACGTCTTCAGAAGCATGGGCGATCATCCGGCGGATAATCAGCTTGGGGTCACAGCCGGCATAGAGCAGGCGTGAAGCCCACAGCATCGCGGCGTCTGGGTCCGAGCCGCGCAGGGACTTGCAAAAGGCGGAGAGCATGTCGTAGTAGAGCGTCTCATCCACCCGTAGCATGGGCTGCTGGATGCTGTCCTCGGCGATGCCCAAAGTGATGTGGATGCCGTCTTCCCCGGTGGGGGTGGACAGGGCGGCCAATTCCAGGGCGTTGAGGGCGGTGCGCACATCGCCGCCGGCCACGCGCACCCAGTGGTCCAGCGCCTGGTCATCAGCCTTGACGTTCAATTGCCCCAGGCCGCGCTCGGGGTCTGCGATGGCTTGAAGCAGGGCCTGCTTGACGTCCTCATCCTTCAGGCGGAAAAACTGAAACACCCGGCAGCGGCTGACAATGGCCGGGGTCATGGCAATCATGGGGTTTTCGGTGGTGGAGCCGATGAAGCGGATGGTGCCTTCTTCAATGGCCGGCAGGATGGAGTCCGACTGCGCCTTGTTCCAGCGGTGGCACTCGTCCAGCAGCAGGTAGGTGTGCTGGCCGTACATGGCAAAGCGGTCTTTCGCGTTCTTGATAACGTCTCGCACTTCACCTACACCGCTGGTGACGGCGTTGAGGCGCTCAAAATGCCCCTTGGTGGTCTGCGAGATGACGAAGGCCAGGGTGGTCTTGCCGCAGCCGGGCGGGCCGTAAAAGATGCTGGAGGTCAGCTGGTCCGCCTGGATGGCGCGGCGCAGCAGCTTGCCAGGGCCTACCAAATGCTCCTGCCCCAGAAACTGGTCCATTGTACGCGGGCGCATGCGGTCAGCCAGGGGGCGGGCGGTCTCCCGCTGCGCGAAGTCAAACAGGCTCATCGCTGTCCGTCACCTTCACCAGCAGGGATTTTTTGTCCGTCGACAAGCGCCAGCCTCGCTGGTAGCCCGCCAGGGCGCTTTCAATGTGCAGCACAGCGATGCCGGAATCGATGCTGTTCAACTTGTTGCCGGTGAAGCACAGGGTGCTGCCGGTGTAGCTCACCTTCCAGGGCTGGCGGTTCATGGCCGACGGCGCGCTGCGCATGGCTTCCGCCGCTCGGTAGGCCCAGTAGGGCCACAGGGTGGGGTCGTCGGGGCTGAAGGCGGTGAGGATTTTGCGCTTGATGACGCTGGCGCCGTCCTTGTTTTGGGGCAGGCCAAAGGGCATCACGGCCATCACCTGCTCGTCTGTTTGCGCGTGCTCCATGGCGGTCATGCGGCGGTAGTTGCCGGTGATCCAGCAGCCCTGCAGGCCCTGGCTGACCAATTCCAGGTTGAAGGCCTCGCCGGAGATGCCGGCCAGCAGGGCGGCGTCCAGCCTGTCCTTTTTGGCGAAGATGACGGCGTACTGCGTGAGGTTCTCAAAGCGGGGGAAGAGGGGCAGGGGGACCACCAGGTCCTGCGCGCCCTTTGGCACCACGGCGATGCGGATGCCCGGCAGGTTGACCCGCTGGGCGGTATAGGTGAGGGCGGACAACTGGGACACGTCGGCGCTGCCTGAAAACTTCCGGCAGCTGAAGCGCTTGGGCATGGCTGTCAGCCAGCGGGTGAGCTGGGCTTTTGTATAAAATCCTTCGAATGGCAGTGCCATGGGCTGCCCTCCTTCCTTCATTTTCAAACTTGATACTACCACAGGCAGGGTGGGGATTCAACGGAGCAACGGTAGCGTGGTTACTATTCCAATCGATAAAAAAAGAAGGCCACAGTGTTGTGCTAGCCTCCCTTTTCCCGGTTTTGCAAAATTATACATACACTGAGAATAAACTGTTAAAGTTTTAAGGGTTTGGGTGCAGAATGCCGCCGCCCGCTGTGCGGGATGAAGGCGGCATTCTGCCCAATGAGCCAAGGAGTCTGAACGAACGCAAGTGAGGTCAGGCGACTATGGCGAATTGAGGGCCTTTTTCAAAAGTTCCCATCGTCCTCCTCGTCCTCTCCGTGCTTACCCTATCCGTTCCTTACCACCCATGTAAGGCTGCAAGGCCTTGGGAATTAAGACAGTTCCATCTTCTTGCAGGTTATTCTCTAAAAATGCAATCAGCATGCGCGGGGGCGCGACGACGGTGTTGTTGAGGGTGTGGGGCAGGTAGCGCTTGCCGTTCTCGTCCTTGGCGCGGATTTGGAGGCGGCGGGCCTGGGCGTCACCGAGGTTACTGCAGGAGCCCACTTCAAAGTATTTCTGCTGCCGGGGGGACCAGGCTTCGACATCGCAGGAGATGACTTTCAGGTCCGCGAGGTCGCCGGTGCAGCAGGCGAGGGTGCGCACGGGGATGTCCAGGGTGCGGAAGAAGTCGACGGTGTTCTGCCAGAGTTTCTCATACCACATCATGCTGTCCTCGGGCTTGCAGACGACGATCATCTCCTGCTTTTCAAACTGGTGGATGCGGTAGACGCCGCGCTCCTCTATGCCGTGGGCGCCCACTTCCTTGCGGAAGCAGGGGGAGTAGCTGGTGAGGGCCTGGGGCAGCTGGTCGTCATTGAGGATGGTGTCAATGAACTTGCCAATCATGCTGTGTTCGCTGGTGCCGATGAGGTAGAGGTCCTCGCCCTCAATCTTGTACATCATGTTTTCCATTTCGGCAAAGCTCATGACGCCGGTGACCACTTCAGAGCGAATCATGTACGGCGGGATGCAGTATGTGAAGCCGCGGTCAATCATGAAATCCCGCGCGTAGGAGAGGACGGCGGAGTGCAGCCTTGCGATGTCGCCCATCAGGTAATAAAAGCCGGTGCCGCTGGTCTTGCGGGCGGAATCCAGGTCAATGCCGCTTAATTTTTCCATGATGTCCACATGGTAGGGGATGTCATAGGCAGGGGTTATCGGCTCGCCAAAGCGCTGCATCTCCACGTTTTCCTGGTCATTTTTACCAAGCGGCACGGAAGCGTCCATGATTTGGGGAATCTGCATCATGACTTCCTTGAGCTGGGCTTCGTATTCGCGCTCCTTGGCTTCCAACGCGGCCAGCTCGTCCTGCAGGTCCTTCACCTGCTGCTTGACGGCTTCGGCCTGGGCTTTTTCACCCTTTTGCATCAGCCCGCCGATTTGCTTGGAGAGGCTGTTGCGCTGCGCGCGTAAATTGTCCGCGCCCAGGATGGCCTCGCGGTTGAGTTTGTCCAGCTCAAAAGCCTGGTCCACCAGGGGCAGCTTGTGGTCCTGGTACTTGCGTTTGATGTTTTCTTTGACCAGGTCAGGGTTGTTGCGGATTAAGTTGATGTCAATCATAAAGCACACTCCTTGCAATCTTGTTGAAATAAAAAAAGCCCCGGTCCCTCTCGGGACGGAAGACTCCGCGGTGCCACCCGGTTTGCTGCAATCAGCCACTCATACGCGCTGTAGGGGGCGCGCCCCTGCCGCTCCTCACGGCCTGCTCCCGGGTGGAAGGCCTTTCGCGCTGCCGCCTTGCACCAACTGGCGGCTCTCTTCAAACGCTCACAGGCAGTTTCCCGTTCCTCGCAATGAAAGCAGTATAGCAGAAATTTGGGAGAATCACAAGAACGGGCTGCCGGAATTTGGCAGCCCATTCTGAAAAACGAAGGAGTATCCGCTGACACTTCTTCGAATGAATCTACTCCCAGCCCCCGCCACCGAGATCCCCCTCAGGCTGCACAAAGTAATCCTCCGGGTTCCAGTCCAGGCCTTCGTCGATCAGGTCAGGCTCGTCCTCAGGCACGAAGTCGCGGATCAAGGTGGCCATCATATAGCCGGTCTTGCCGTCCACCCACACCTGTTTCCACCAGGCGGTGCCGCCGGTGACCACCACCTCTGTGCCGTTGGGGTACAAGCCCAGGGAGTCAGACGCGGTGCTGCCCTTCTTGCGCAGGTGGGCGCCCTGGCCGCCCTGGTTGTCAATCACGCTGGCGCTGCCCTGGGGGCGTTCCACGCGCAGGCCCGGGTCCACATCGGCGTAGACAGGCTGGGGGGAGAGGCCGGAGGCCATCATGAAGCCAATCCTGCCGTCCTGGGTGATGACATGGGCGAAGTCTTCTGTCAGGCCAATCACGGTGACCGGCGTGCCGTTGCTGTAGCCGCCCAGTTTGTCCGACTGGTAGCTCTGCCCCGCGCGCAGGGTGAGGCCGGGGTCCTTGGGGTTTTGCACGGTGGCGGTCTGAACATAAGTCTGCACGCTGCCGGGCATGGCGTCCAGCAGCAGGCTGTCCAGCTTCATGAAGCCTTCCAGGCTGCCGATGCGCACTTTTACATAATTGTCCTTGGGTGCCTGGATCAGGGTAACTACCACGCCGTTGTAGTACTTGCCAAGGGAATCAGACCGGCTGCTGGCGCCTTTTTGCAGGTGGACGCGCACAAAGGGATCCGCGCTGTTGACGATGGCGATGCCGCTGCCGTCCTCTTGGGTTTTGGGACGCAGGCCGCTGGCATTCACCCAGCCGGGCAGGCGCTGGCCGGCTTCGTTGACGCGCAGGATGTTGAGCCACTCACCCTGGATGGAGAGCACTTCAAAAACCGCGCCGCTGTCCAGTACAAAACCGCTCTTTGTGCCCTCATCCGGGCTTTCGTAGACTGGCACCTTCTCGCCGGGGTTGATGTAGACAAGGGGCGCTTCCACCACCTGGGCCGTGGGCAAAAGGGGCAGGGTCAGCAGGATGGAGAGCAGGAAAACCGCTATCATTTGGCGGGATGAATGTGTAGAAAACAATTTCATGATACCTCCCGGGCGCTGTTGCGCCGCATGGAAAGTATACCCCCTCGGCCTTTTTCGGGCAAACTTCCACGGCCAATGTTCACCGTTCAGACACAAGGCTAAAAAAGCCGGGAGGGTATATTCCCAGTGATTGGGCGTAAAATCAGGCGCCCATACAGGACGAAGGAAAGGATGGTCTCATGAAGAAAACCAAGAAGGCTCTGATGTTCATCGCCCCGAAGTTTGATGAGAAAGAGACGATTTACCCCTACTACCGTTTGCAGGAAGCAGGGTACGAGGTGGATGTGGCCGGCACCAGGGAAGGGGAGTACAAAGGCAAGACCGACTTCACTTTTGAAGCCAACATCACCTTCAAGGACGCCAAGGAAGCGGATTATGACGCGCTGGTCATCCCCGGCGGCTATGCCCCGGACAAGGTGCGCACCGATCCTGATGCCCTCAGGCTGGTGAAGGCCTTCCGCGCTTCCCAAAAGCCCATCGCCATGATCTGCCACGCGGGCTGGGTGGCGGCATCCGCCGACGTCATCAAGGGCGTCAGACTGACCTCCACCAAGGCCATCAAGGACGACCTGGTGAACGCAGGCGCCCAGTGGGAAGACAGTGAAGCCGTGGTGGACCAGGGCTTTGTCACCTCCCGTTCACCGGCTGACCTGCCCGCCTTCATGAAAGCCCTGCTCAAGGAACTGGACAAGTAATCAACTTTAACCGGGGCCGCATTGCTATGATTGCCAGAGCCATAAATGCCACGATGGCATCAACAGGCGGCAGCTGAAGCGCGACACGAGGGAACAATGTGAGCGAGCCTCACAACAAGCCCATCGTTGTCGCGCTTCACTGCTTTCTGCTGCCCTATAAGCCCAGGGTGTTGTTGATCACCCACACCACATCCTGGATGTTCACCTGGTCATTGGCATCCGCGTTGGCGTTTGTGTAGGACTGGGGGAAGGTGCCAAGGGTGATGAAGTTGATGATGCTGACCAGGTCCAACAGGTCCACCAGGCCATCCTGGTTGGCGTCGCCGCGCCGAACTGGCAGGATGGGGATGGCGGCGGCGGATTTGCTTTGTGTATACAAGCCGGCGTCGACAACCTCTACGGAAAAGATGAGCTGGTCGCCCGCCTTGGGCCAGACGCTGCTGTAACCCTCCACAGCGGCGATGCCGAAGCTGGCTGGCAAGGATTGGCCGCCAGACAGGGGCAGCCATTGGAAGCGAATGGAGGTATAGGGCAGGTTGCCCCCGGAGACAGACCAGCTTCCCGTGATGATGTCTCCCAGTGTGACCGCCGGCTTGCTCAAGGGGTTCAGCTTGATGGTGATGGGCAGGGGGCTGAGGATGGGAATCCAGGCGGAAGTCACGTCCTTGGCCTTGACCGCGCTGTCGATGACCGAGACAGACAGGGCTAGGCTTTCGCCCTCTGTGGGCACGAAAGTGCTGTTGCCAACAGCGGTGGTCGCCGCGTAGGGCGTCTGGGAATAGACCCCGTCTTTGTAGAGCATCCAGCTGTACATCACCTGCTTGTAGGGCGGCACACCGCCTGAGACCTCCCAGTTGGCATGGATGGCCTGGTGCAGGGCAACGCTGGGCCGGTCAAAGGTGATGGCAATGCTCAACTGCTCCGGCTCGCTCACCGTGATGGTGCCCGAGCTGACTGACAGGCTGCTGCCGCCATCCTGCACCAGGACCACGAGCCGGGCGGTCATGGGTTTGGCGAAGGTGAGGCTGTTAACATAGTCCTCCGGTGAGTCGGACACCTTCTCAAAGCTGGGCGCCAGGGCCTCATCCAGAATCCAGAAGGAGGACACCTTGTCATAGGGAGGACTGCTGCCAAACACCAGCCAGGTTGCGGTGAGGGTTTCGCCGACCACCGCGGTGGTCTTGTCCTGATTAGGGTTTTGAATCACGATGGTAAGCAGAATCTGGATGGGCGGCGGTTCAAAACCGGGAAGGCCGGAGGCACCTGCCGTGCCCGCGCACAGCGCGAGCAACAAAGCCCCGGTCAGCAAGGCACAGACAAACTTTCTCATATGCATCTCCTCAGGTTGATACGGGCCGTGACGGCCCTTGCCTGCCCACCTTCTGTTCCGTAAGCGCGCCGGGAGGGGGGTTCGGCCGTGTCCTTCCCGGTGCCGGCCAAAGCTTTGGTTTTTGACGGCGTGATGTCGTACAGGATGCCCGCCAGGATAGCTTTTATGCGATCGGCGGTGTCGGGAGAGGAACCGTCAGAACGAAGTGGGATGCGTGGATCAACCAGCAGATGTGACATGCTGTCTGTTCAGCCTTGTATGCAAACCTCCCATCCAAATCAATTGATGTATCTCACATGCTGTCGATATGGTCTTGGTGTTCAGCCAAGGTATATTTTATCACTCGCGGGTACAGCGCTCAAGTGGTAGCTGCTGCCTTTAAAAAATGAAAAATCATCAACGCTTCACTGAAGGACCGCGTTGATGATTTTTTATTGGAAATTGTTATGGATTTACAGCGGCTTCACCAGCACCAGGCAGGGGTTCCAGGGGTCCCACATCTCCGGAAAAACTTCTAAGCGGACAAAGCCCATCTTCTCATAAAAGGCGATGGTTTTGTCGTAGCTGTCCGGGTAGTGGCCCTCATCCACGGTCTTCACCTGCATCAGCTTCAATCCGCCGCGTTTGCAGTCCATTTCCAGGGCGTGTATCAATTTTTCACCCAAGCCCTGGCGGTGATGCTCCGGCAGCACGCCCATGCAGTGCACCTCGGCGGTGTGCCTGGCGGTGTCCTTGCGGGTGACAAAGCCAACAGGCTGATCATCCACATATACTGCGTAAAAAGGCAGCTCCCTGGCGTCCTGAATGTAGCTTAAGGTGCTGTCGGGCAGGCCGAACCAGTCCGGCAGATTGTTCAGCACCGCGCTTGCGATTGTCTCTTTCAGTTCCGGATTTTCAACCGCCTTTACAACCGCGTCAGGCTTCATTTTTGCCGTCCTTCTTGCCCAGCACCTGGCTGGCGGCCTCCTCACGGAACTGGTTGGTGTACAGCTCGTAGTAGGCGCCGCGGCGGCGCAGCAGCTCCTCGTGACGGCCTTCCTCGGTGATTTTGCCGTCCTCCAGCAGCAGGATGCGGTCGGCGGAGCGGATGGTGGACAGGCGGTGGGCGATGATGAAGCTGGTGCGCCCTTCCAGGGTCTTCTCAATGGCGTGCTGAATCATCATCTCGGTCTCTGTATCAACAGAGCTGGTGGCCTCGTCCAGGATGAACAGCATGGGGTCGTGCAGGATGGCGCGGGCGAAGGACACCAGCTGCTTTTCGCCGGTGGACAGGCGGCTGCCGCCCTCGCCCACTTCAGAATTGTAGCCCTTGTCCATCTTTTGGATGAAGGTGTCGGCGTTCACCAGCTTCGCGGCTTTGATGGCCTCCTCCTCCGTGGCGTCCGGGTCGGCGTAGCGCAAATTGTCCATCACGGTGCCGGAGAACAGGTGCGGCTCCTGCAGCACATAGCCCAGGTCCGACTGCAGCCACAGCTGGCTGCGCTCCCTGTAATCCTTGCCGTCAATCAGGATGCTGCCCTGGGTGGGCTCGTAAAAGCGGCACAGGAGGTTGACGATGGTGGATTTGCCGGCGCCGGTGGGGCCCACGATGGCGATGGTTTCCCCGGGGGCCACCTTGAGGTTGAAGTTCTTGAGGACCTCCTCGCCATCCTTGTACTTGAAGGTCACATCTCGGAATTCCACTTCCCCGACGATTTTTTCCCAGTTTTCGGTCTTGGGGTGGAAGTTGTCACCGTATTTGGCGATGACCTCCTCCGTGTCCTTGATGTCGCTTTCCGTTTCCAGCAGGCTGACCACGCGCTCGGCCGCGGCTTGGATGCGCTGCATCTCGGCGAAGGTGCCGGCGATGTCCCGGATGGGGTTAAAAAACTGCACGGAGTAGTTCACAAAGGCGGTCAGCGTGCCCAGGGTGAGGGCGCCTGACAGCACGCGGCTGGCCCCCTCGCCCAACACAAAGGCGGAGGCCAGGGAGGAGATGGCGATCACCAGCGGCAAAAACAGGCTGGACAGGGTGGCGGCGCGCACTGCGTTGCGGCGCATGGTCAGGCTCAACTCCTTGAACTCCGCCGTGTTTTGTTCTTCGCGCACCAGGGTCTTGGTGGTCTTGGCGCCCATGATGCCCTCGTTGAAGCTGCCGGTGATGCGGGAGTTGATCTTGCGCACCTCGCGCTGGGCCTTCAGGATGCGCTTCTGGAACCAGATGGTGATCACCACCAGGACGGGCACCACGGCGATGACAATCAGGGCCAGCTGCCAGTTGATGATCAGCATGGCGGTGGTGACGGACACCAGGAAGAAGCTGGCCCAGACCAGGTCCACCAGGCCCCAGCCAAAGGCCTCGGACAGGTTGCTGGTGTCGCTGGTCAGCCTGCTCATCAAATAGCCCACGCTGGTGCGGTCGTAGTAGGAAAAGGGCAGTTCCTGCAGTTTCTTGAAGCCCTTCTGCCGCATGTCATAGGCCACGCGGTGCTCCACCCTGCCTGCAACTAGGATGAACAGGAAGATGACGATGACCTGCAGGATGATGAGGGCCAGGTACAAAAGGGCGAAGGGCCACAGGGAGGCGGCGTCCGCGCCCGACAGGATGTAGTTGTCAATCGCGTGGCGGGTGAGCAGCGGGAAGAAGACGTCGGTGATGGCCATGATGGCCATCATGGCGGCCACAAAGCCCATCGCCTTCCAGTGCTTCCGCATGTGGACGAACAGCTTTTTAAACAAAAGCGGGTCAAACTTTTTGGTATAGTCCTGTTCTTCGATAAAACTCATGTCACTCATAGGGCCTCCGGGGTGGTCGCCTGGGCGACAAATTCGTCTTCCAGGCCGGATTGAATCTGGTTGATGCGCTGGTACAGCCCGGGCCGCGCGATGAGCTCCTCATGGCTGCCCTGGTCGGTGATTTTGCCGTCTTCCAGCACGAATATCTTGTCCGCCTGGCTCAAGGTCAGTATGCGGTGGCTGATGATGATGGTGGTGATGTCACGGCTGCGCCGGCGGAGGGCTTCGCGGATGCGGGCGTCCGTCTGCGTGTCCACCGCGGACAGGGAGTCGTCAAAAATCAGCACATCGTTGTCCTTCAGCAGCGTTCTTGCGATGGCGGCGCGCTGCTTCTGGCCGCCGGACAGGGTGACGCCGCGCTCACCCACCATGGTCTGCCAGCCCTTTTCGCTCTCTTCAATGAAGTCCTTGGCCTGGGCGTCCTGGGCGGCCAATTCAATCTGCTCTTTGGTTTTGTCCGGCGCTGCCATGCGCAGGTTGTCATAGATGGTTTTGGAGTAGAGGAAGGGCTCCTGCAGCACCAGGCCCACGCGGGCGCGCAGGTGCTTGCGCTTGACGGTGGCGATGTCCTCGCCGGAGATGGTGATGGTGCCGCGGGTCACCGGGTACAGCCGCTGCAGCAGCAGCGCAATGGTGGACTTGCCCGAACCCGTCGCGCCCAGGAAGGCCACGGTCTGCCCGGCCTTGATGGTGAAGGACAGGTCCTTTAACACCTCGCCGCCCTCGTCATACTGGAAGCTTACCTTGTCAAACACGATGTCGCCGTTCAAATTGGGGGTGATGGCGCCGTCGATGTCCTTTTCTTCCTTTTGGCGCAGGATCTCGTCAATGCGCTCCAGGGACACCATGGTGCGCCCGCCCTGGGAGAGGATGCGGCCCAGGTTCCTGACCGGCCAGATCAGCATGCTGATGTAGCTGGTGAACACCACCACATCGCCGATGCTGATGTTGCCCGCCCGCGCTTCCATCAATGACACCAGCAGGGTCAGCAGGGACTGCACCATGCCCATCAGGTCGCCGGAGGACCAGTAGATGGCGTCCAGCCAGGTCAGCTTCATGAACTTGTCGCGGTTTTCGCGGTTGGCGGCCTCGTATTTTTCAATCTCGCGCTGGGCTTGGCCAAAGGCGCGCACAACGCGCACGCCGGTCAGGTTTTCCTGCAGCACGGTGGTCAGCTTGCCCTCGGCCTCGTCCGCCGTGCGGAAGGCCTTGATGATGAGTTTGAAAAACTGCCAGGCAAACAGGAACAGCACCGGCATGATAATCAGGCTGATCATGGTGATTTTGATGGAAATGGGGATCAGCAGCGCCAGCGCGATGCCCACCATCATCACAGCGTCCACGATGCTTAACAGCTGCATGGACAGGAAGCGGCGCACCGTGTCCACGTCCGAGGTGCAGCGCTGCACCAGGTCGCCGGTGGCGGCTTTGGAGTGGTAGGAGAAGGGCAGCTCCTGCAGGTGGGAGTACAGGTCATTGCGCAGCCGCCTTGCGGAGTTTTCGGCGCCGGTTGCCGTCCAACGGCCTTTTAGGAAGTTGAAAAAGCCGCTGAGCACGCTGATCAGGACCAATGCAAGGCCCGGAATCCACAGGTTTTGCCGCATGAATTCCCGCCCGCCCAGACCCTCTGTCCAGTTGTTTAAAAAGGCCGGCAGGCGGGAAGGCAGGCCCTGGAGGTAGTTGTCCAGCACCTCCGCCAGCACCGCGGGCGTGAAAAAGCCCAGGAAGACGCTGAAGATGCCAAGGATCGCCGCGCCCAGAAAATAGCGCAGGTTTTCTTTGAGCAGGCTGGCCATCAGCCTGTGGTTTCTTTTTTTCATAAAGCTCCTGTTGTGTTTGGACATAAAAACAGCTCCTGCATGTGCCATGCCGGAGCCGCCTTCAAGCGTGCCTGTGTTTTAGCGCAAGAAAAGCTGGCCGTGCCATGGCATTGGTTGCTTCGGGCTTACCCGGATCCAGTTCACCCTGATCATGTTGCGGCCTCCTTTCTTGATGTTCGTTGACAGTATAGGGGTTTCATCAATTCAAAGTCAAGCGGTTTTTGACGGAAATTGCTTGATTTGCTTGAATTTTTTTGGGAAGATGGGAGAGAAATCATTCCCTGACAGCCCGCGCTGTGGTATATTATGAATACATCAACCATCCATCAAATCGACCAGCAATCATAAGGAGAAGCATATGAAGCTTGCTGAAGCGCTTATTTTGCGCAAGGATGTGCAGAAACGGCTGTCCATTTTGGAGCGGCGGCTGCTGGATTCCGCCCGCGTGCAGGAGGGGGACCTGCCCTTTGAGGACCCGCAGGCGCTGCTCAAGGAGCTGGACGCGCTGTGTGCCCAGCTGGAGGACCTCATCACGCGCATCAACCACACCAACAGCGTAACGGTGCAGGAGGGTGAAACCATCACCCAGATGCTGTCCAGGCGCGATGTACTGGGCGAGAAAACCCGCATCATGCGCAACCTGGCCAACACGGCGTCCGACCTGGTCAACCGCGCGCGCCACACGGAAATCAGGATCGAGAGCACGGTGGACGTGGCCACCACGCGCCGCCAGGCGGATGAGCTGGCCAAGGAACTGCGCGAGCTGGACACGCGCATCCAGGGGCTGAACTGGACGACTGACTTGCGATAAAGCGATTTTGGTGTAGCAAACAGATGTGGGCGTGAAACGCACGTACGCGTGCAATCTGTGAATGCGACGGGAGCGTATCTTCTTATAACAGTTAACTCCCCGTACAGCGCACAGGTGCACATGGCAAAGTCATTGTTACGACCGCACGCCGGCTGTTTTGTGAGGGTGGGATGACAGGCCTCGCCTGGGGAGGTGGGGCCAATCAGCTTGATAAATATACTGAAACAACAGGGGAAAAGTCGGG
>JAAYLK010000045.1 GCA_012521895.1 Clostridiales bacterium | reverse complement strand
CTGTAAACGTTCCCTACATCCCGACGATCCTGCAGGAGCTGGGTATCTTCCCCATCCCAGGAGACACGACGCAGGGCACGGTATACTACCGCAACCACGTAACCACGGAGTATATCCCCCGGCGCGGTGGCAGCTACAGCAACCCCTCGCACGCTGGGCTCGGCTTCGTGCACGCCGGCCACTCCCGGTCCTACGCGCACGTGTGCTATGGCGTGCGTTCCGCTTTCCTTGAACCCTGATCCCTGGTTCCTGTGTCCTGTTTAGCTCCGCGATAGCGGAGCGTAGACGCGAATTTTAAAAATAACGGATTTCGTTATTCTCTCACGATAAGCGGGTAGACAAAGCCTTATTGTGATAGAGTGCAGGCCTGAAAGGGTGGTGCGCATGAGCCAAGAGCTGATCATTCTGCAGAAAGTCATGGACATGATGGAATACGGCTACCTGGCTCTTGCGCAGTATCCCAAGAGCGAGAAGTTTGCGATGGTCACAGACATCAAGCGCAGCATGGACATCATGCTGGAGCGCGTCATCGAAGCCCATAAGAAATACTACAAGAAGACGACGCTGCAGGAGCTTGATGTCGAGATCGCCAAGCTGAAAGCCTACATGCGACTGTCTCACACGCTGAAATTCCTGCCGACGCACAAGTATGAAGTTTGGTCGGGAATGATCGTGGAGATAGGTAAGATGCTGGGCGGGTGGCTGAAAACCGTCAATGGCCAGAAACCCGCCTCATCATAGGGAGCAGATTATTTCTGTACCGTGGTTCTTCCCCCGGCGCGGTGGCAACTACAACAACACCTCGAACGCTGGGCTCGGCTACGTGAACGCCAACAACTCCCGGTCCAACGCGAACGTGAACTATGGCGTGCGTTCCGACTTACCTCATCGTCAGATGTGATAAGCTCAAGGGCTTATCTCCAGAACTGGGTAGGTAAAGGGATCTGCCCCCTCTTGTCTGCACAGGGCGCAGGCAGAAAAACAGCTCAGCCGCGAGACCGCTCAAGCTGTCAAACGCGGCAAGACTGGAGGCTATGTGCTGAAGCACCAACATGTCTTTGAACAGTTCATTCAATTCGAGAACCATTACAAAGGCTACCTGCTTGCCAGACGCGAAAAGCGCTACAAGCAGGAGGTGCTTCAGTACTCCTCCAATCTGGAAGAAAACCTGATCAACGGCATCGAGCATCTCAAGCACAAGAGTTACCGCATCACACAGATGCGTGAGTTCTATGAATACTTCCCCAAGAAACGAATCATCCTGGCCATTCCGTTCAAGGATCGCGTCATCAACTGCGCGGCCTATAACGTGCTGTGGCCAATCTACTCCAGGAGCTTCTACGAGCACAGCTACGGATCGGTACCCGGCAAGGGCACGCTGGCAGCGGTGAATCAGCTGCAATACTGGATGAAGCTGGTAGAGAACAAAACGGATCATAAGTGGTGGATCGCCAAAGCAGACGTCAGCAAGTTCTTCTTTCGCGTGCCGGTGGATGTACAGCTGCGCGAGCTGGGCCGGCCGCTGGATGATCCCGATATGATGTGGTTCCTGGAAACGGCAATCCGCGGTGATGGCCGCGCATTCGGCCTTCCCCTGGAAGTAGGCGATGTGGCGGAGGCAGAGCGGATCCAGGGCATCGGTATGCAGGTAGGCTCACTGATCAGCCAGATGACCGCCAACATTGTCCTAACACCCCTGGACCATTACATGAAGCGGGTGGTGCGCGTGCCCTACTACATCCGCTACATGGACGACATGCTGTTTCTCTGTCCATCCAAAGAACAAGCCTGGGACGCCCTGGGCAAGATGGATGAATTCCTGCGCGCGCGGCTTGGGCTGCAGCTGAACAACAAGACCGCCGTCATGCCCTATGACGACGGGCCGGAGTTCGTCGGCCGCAGGATCTGGCCAGACCGGATCACGCTGAGGAAGTCTACTTCCCTACGGATGAAGCGCCACCTGAGATATGTACGCGAGCACTACGCCACCGGCGAGCTGACGCAGGAATACGCCATGAGCGTGATCGTGAGCTACCTGGGCATGATGAAGCACTGCGACAACGACGCGCTGCGCCGCAAGGTGTTGGAGGATTTTGTGCTGGTGCGCAAGAGTAAACCCTAACCAACCCCAACCTACCCTAACCGCCTGAGCAGGGCGGTTTTTTGATGCCCAAGAGGAGGTGATGGCCATTGACCATCAAGGTCAAGCTGAGCCTGAAAGGAAACCTGACACACTTTGGGAAGGCTGCCGGTGACATAGTGACCATCCCCCTGGAGGACTATGTCAAAGGCGTTGTGGCGGCCGAGATCTCCAACGCTCACCCGGAAGCCTGCAAGGCCCAGGCGGTGGCGGCCAGGACCTACGCCTACAACAACGCCCGGGACGGCAACGCTATCAGCGACAGCTCCAGCAGCGCCCAGGCGTTTATCGCGGCCCGAATGACCAACCGACAGGACTACCCCAACCCCATTCAGGCGGTGGAGGCTACGGCCGGCCTGGTGCTGGCCTACCAGGGCAAGCCCATTGGGCGCAACGCCCTGTACTCCAGCGCCAACAACGGCACCACCAAAAACAAGCGCTACAAGTGGCCAAACGGCGGTGATGTGCCATACCTGATCATGACGCCCGACCCATGGACAGCCCAGGAGCTACAGCGCCGGCAAGCCGCTGGCGAGCGGGTCCGCTTTGGCCACGGCGTTGGTTTAAGCCAGTACGGCATCATGTACGCCGCAAAGCAGGGCGTTGGCTACCGGGAGATGCTCGGCTTCTACTACCCGGGCACGACCATAGTACAAGCGGGAAGCCCCGCAGGAGGTGATCCAGTGTCTAATACTTTGGCGACACAGCTCCAGGAGCGGTCGCAGAAGGAGGTAGGCGGAGCATACGTTTTTGCAGCACTTGGCGAGAAGTGCACCCCCGGCAACCGAAGCACCTATGCAAACAGAAAGCCAGCCCACGCGGCTGCCATTACCCGGTCCTGTCCGGTGCTTTCCGGCACCGCCTCCTCCTGCAGCGGCTGCCGATACAACGGCAAACGCATCTTTGACTGCCGGGGATTTACCAGCGTGATGCTTAAAGAGGTCACCGGCCGCTATCTCAAGGGCGGCGGCGCAACCTCCCAGTGGAATGACGACAGCAACTGGGAAGCAAAGGGGCCGCTGGCCACCATGCCAGACAAACCTTGCGTGCTGTTCAACCGCAGCAAGGACAACCCGGGCGTGATGAGCCATACCGGCTTCTACTTTCACAAGGGCCTGGTCATCCAGGCAGGCGGCTATGGCGGCACAGGCGTGCATGCCGGGCCGTTCAGGCCCGAGTATTGGTCGCATTGGGCTGTCCCTGTGCGCCTGTACAGCAACACCGGAACCGGACAAGGAGGAGGTGGAACCATGACCCTGACCAGAGGCGCCTCAGGCCCCGCCGTGCGCACGCTCCAAGCGGCGCTAAAGGGGCTGAACTACACCTTCAAGCCAACCCGCAATGACCCCCAGGGCATTGACGGCATCTATGGCCCGGACACCGAGAACCAGGTCAAGCTGTTCCAGCTGAACCACGGCTTGACAGCAGACGGTGTCTGGAAGGAATCCGACCAAGCCAAGTTGAATGCGCTGCTGACGTCAAAGCCACCCACGCCAGCAGACACCAGCGAAATGGCGGAGCTCGTCGCCCTGCTCAAGCGTGCGCTCCAGATTGCCGAGAAAAAGTAAATGAGTATTCGGTACATGGAGGGACAGCTCTATTGCCCCTGGCCCCGCATCCCTGATTCCAAACGGTCAAAAAGCAAGCGCAGGGGGAGAGAGGTGATGGTTGCCGCATCCCTGCCAATGGAGGTTATGGACTACACAATGAGGAACGAGGACTGTACAGAAAGGGCGAAAAATATCTACCTTGGTGCGATGATCACGATGATCAACGATACCATCGCTGAATCAAACGCAGATTCCGACTAAGGGGCGACTGAATGAGCACAAACATCGACCCATTGAAAGACTGGTGGTGGCTATGGACAACCTTCGGCGGCCTGCTGGTCGCCATCATTATACAGTCAATCCGCCTGTACATCATGTACCGGCAGTTCAAGCGCCTGATGCGTGACAACCAGCGCCTATTCAAATGCAACTTCGTCATCCTGGATGGCTTGAAAAAGCTGGGTTGCAACGGAAATGTGACTGAGGAGTACGAGCGCATGCGCCAGCACGTCCTCGACGAACGAGGCTATGAAGACTTTGGAGGAAGACGATGAAGAAATACCTGGTTATCCTGATGCTCGTCCTGGTGGCGATGATCCTGACCATTCTCCCTGGCGCCATGGCGGAGGCGG
>JAAYLK010000044.1 GCA_012521895.1 Clostridiales bacterium | reverse complement strand
GATGGCGGTCTTTTCCCAAATCGTCATCCCCCTGCCGCTTGTGCCCATCAACCTGGCCCTTTTGGCGGTGCTGCTGTGCGGCTTCCTCCTGCCCAAACGCTGGGCGATGGTGGCGGTGCTGTGCTACCTGCTGATGGGCGCCGTCGGGCTGCCGGTGTTCGCGGGTTTCCGCGGCGGCCCGCAGGCCTTGTTTGGCAACACGGGCGGCTATCTGCTGGGGTACATTTTCACCGTCTTGCTTATCGCGCAGTTTGAGGGCTGGGCGGACAGCTTCATGAAACGCCTGATGCTCAGCGTGTTGGCGGTGCTGGCCTGCTACCTCCCCGGCACCCTCTGGCTGATGTCACTGACAGGCCGCACCCTGTCCCAGGTGCTGCCAGTAGCCGTCCTGCCCTTCCTGCCGGGCGACGCGGTGAAGTGCCTGCTGGCTGCCATGCTGGCGCCCCGCCTGCGCGGCGTGTTGAACAAATGACGTTTCAACAGGAACTGCGAGCAAATCTGTCAGCCCCTTTGGACATTCGGGTGTTTGACAGCCTGCCCTCCACCAACACTATCCTCAAAACCTGGGCGCGCGACGGCGCGTCGCATGGCGCCCTGGTGCTGGCGCATGCCCAATCAGCGGGCCGCGGGCGCTTCACGCGCTCTTTTTTCTCGCCTGTAGGCGGCTTGTACCTGAGCCTGTACATCAAAAAAGAAAGCATAAAGCCCGGCCAGCTCATCACCCTGGCGGCAGTCAGCGTGCTGCAGGCGCTTAAAGCCTTGACGGGCCAAACCCTGTCCATCAAATGGGTGAATGATGTGCTGCTTGACAACAAAAAAGCGGGCGGCATCCTGTCAGAAGGCATCCTGCAAGGCAACAAGCTTGCGGGCGCTGTTGTTGGGATTGGCCTGAATACCCATGATGTGCCCTTTCCGCCGGATTTGATTCATCAAGCCACCCATATCAAAGGCTTTCACGAACCTGCCGCGCGCGCCAAACTGGCCGCGGCCATCGTCAACACCATCCTGGCAGGCATAGAACAGATGCCCGCCCACCTGGCGGACTACCGCTTAAACTGTGTCACGCTCAACAAAGAAGTCTCCTTTGAGCTCAACGGGGCAATCAAAACCGGCCTTGCCTTTGATGTCGATGAAGAAGGAGCCCTCCTGGTTCAAACCCCGGAAGGCCCCCTGCGCCTGCTGTCTGGCGATGTCAGTTTGAAAAAAGACTAAAGTACGGTTTTCATCCAGGTGGTAGACAAAATGGGCAGCCCCAGGTGGATGGCCAGCACGATACCAATCTGCCGCCGCAGCACCTGGATGCCCTTTTCTTCCAGTTTCTGCGCCAGCTGGCTGGCGGCTTCCTCATCGCCCAGGTGCTGGACAATGACCTGTTTGGGCTCCCCGTGCAGCCCCAGCAGCATCTGGCGCAGCTGGTCCTGCTTACCCCGGGCCAGGGAATGGCTCACCACGCTGCCGTCCTGCAGGGTCAGCAGGGGGCGCAGGTTCAATAATGTTGATACGGAAGAGCGCATAAAGCCCAGCCGGCCGCTGCGGCGCAGGGGCTCCATGTCCTGGATGGTGAAGATGGTCTGGCTTAATTTGCGTATGGTTTTCAGCGCCGCCGCGGTTTCTTCCAGGCCCTTGCCCTCGTTGAGCAGAGTACGCGCCTCTTTCAGCATCAAATACATGGCCCCCGCTGTGGTACGGGAGTCCACCACCACAAAGCCGCCGTCCACCTCCTGGGCTGCCCTGACGGCGTTTGAATAGGTGCCGCTCAGGCGCGAGGAGATGGTCAGGCACAGCGCCTGATGCCCCTGCTGCTTGAGGCGGTCAAACACCTCAAGGAAGGCGGAGGTGGGCGCCTGGGCGGTGGAAAACTGGGCAAGGTTCTCACTCCGCACTGCCTGGGGCGCGGAATCCTCAATGTAGCCTTCCGTGAAGGCCTCCTGCCCGTTTTTGATGTAGTGCATGGGAACAACGATGATGTCCAGCTCCCGTGCTTCCGGCCGGCTGACGCAGGCGGTGGAATCTGTGACCAGGTAAATCATGCCCAGTGCCCTCCCAGTTTACGGAATCGCTCATAGCGCTGCTGCTGTATTGCTTCTTGATCAAACTTTGAAAACTGCTCCAAATCCCGTGAAAAAGCGGCCTTGATGGCGGGGGCGGCCAGCTCAAACTGCTCGCCTTCGGGCAGGATGTCCTCAATCACTTCAAAGCCCAGCATGTCCTTTGCGCTCAGTTTCAGCGCCTCGCTGGCCTCCTCCACCTTGCCGGCATCCTTGTAGATGATGCTGGCGGCGCCCTCCGGGGACAGCACGGAATACACGGCGTTTTCCAGCATGTATACTTTATTGGCGCAGGCCAGCGCCAAGGCGCCGCCAGAGCCGCCTTCCCCGATGATGACAGACAGCACAGGCACTGATATGCCCATCATCTCCCACAGGTTTTCGGCAATGGCCTGGCCCTGCCCGCGTTCCTCGGCGCCGATGCCGCAGGCGGCGCCCGCGGTGTCCACGATGCACAGGATGGGGCGGTTGAACTTTTCCGCCTGCTTCATGTGCCACAGGCTCTTGCGGTAGCCCTCGGGTTGGGCGGAGCCAAAGTTGCGCTTCAGCCTTTCCTGGGTGTCCACGCCTTTTTCCAGCGCCAGCACCGTTACCGGCCGGCCTTCAAAATAGCCGATGCCCGCGATGACGGCCGGGTCATCGCCAAAGCGGCGGTCACCGTGCAGCTCGATAAAATCCTGAATCAGAAAATCAATATAGGCCTTGGCATCCGGGCGCTGGTTGCTGCGCGCCAGCTGTACCTGTTTGTACGCGCTCATGCTTTTTCTCCCTGGTGCATCTTCAGCAGTTTGTACAGCAGGTCCTTCTGCTCGGGGCGCTTGCACAGCTTGCCCACAAAGCCCTTTTCCATCTGGAATTCCGCCCGCTGAAAACCGGCGGGCAGCTTCTGCCTGGTGGTCTGCTCAATCACCCGGGGGCCTGCAAAGCCAATCAGGGCGCCGGGTTCGGCCAGGATGATATCCGCCTGCATGGCAAAGCTGGCGGCCACCCCGCCGGTGGTGGCGTCGCACAACACGGCGATGTACAAAAGCCCCGCGTCCGAATGCTGCCTGACAGCGGCGGATACCTTGGCCATCTGCATCAAGGACAGGATGCCTTCCTGTACCCTGGCGCCGCCTGAGATGGTGAAGCCCACCACGCTCAAGCGCTTTTGTGTTGCGTATTCAAACAGGCGGCTCAGTTTCTCGCCCACCGCCGCGCCCATGGAGCCCATCATAAAGCCGGGCTCGGAGGCGAAGAAGGCGCAGGGCTGGCCATGGATGTTTCCCTGGCCGGTGATGACCGCTTCCTTTTCTCCGCTTGCCAGCCGCGCCTGGTTCAGTTTCTCACGGTAGCCGGGGAAGGCCAGCGGGTCATGGGACTGGAGAGCGGCGTCCAATTCAAAAAAGCTGCCATCGTCCAAAATCTGCCGGATGCGCTGCCTGGCGCTCATTTTGTGCAACATTTGGCAGCGACTGCACTGGAAAAATTCGCTCTCCAGCACCTGAAGGCTGGCTTCCCGCTTGCACTGGGGGCAGGTCAGCTCAACCTGCTCATCGCTGCCCGTGCGGTGCAAATCTTTCTCAAGCCGCAGGTTGGGGCTTTTGAATTTGTACTTATCCAGCATCTTTTACCCCTCGTTGCGTCAAGTAGTCTGTTGTGTAGCTGCCGTCCTCAAAGGCGGGTTCCGCCATCAGGTCGGCCTGGAACAAGGCGGTGTGGTCAATGCCCTCAATCACCGTTTCATACAGCGCAGCCTGCATCTTGCGGATGGCTTCCTGTCGGGTCTGGGCGTGCACAATGAGCTTGGCAATCAGGCTGTCATAGTGCAGCGGCATCACGAAGCCTTGGTACAGGGCGGTGTCAAAGCGCACCCAGGGCCCGCCGGGGATGTGCAGCATGTCCACTTTGCCGCCTGAGGGCATGAAGTCCTTCAGCGGGTCCTCCGCGTTGATGCGGCACTGGATGGCGTGGCCGTTGGTCTGAATGTCCTTTTGCGCAAAAGGCAGGGGCACGCCCGCCGCCACGCGGATTTGCCACTTCACCAGGTCGATGCCCGAGACCAGCTCGGTCACCGGGTGTTCCACCTGCAGCCTGGTGTTCATTTCCATGAAATAAAAGTTGCCCTGTTTGTCCAGCAGGTATTCCAGGGTGCCCACGCCCACGTACTTCAGCGCCTTCACCGCCTGGCGGGAGGCCTTGAGCAGTTTGGCGCGCTGGGGGGCGCTTAGCACCGCGCAGGGGCTTTCCTCCAGGATTTTCTGGTGCTTGCGCTGCATGGAGCAATCCCGCTCGCCAAAACACACTGTGTTGCCCTGGGCGTCACACAGCACCTGCACTTCCACGTGCTTGACCTGGGTCAGCAGCTTTTCCATGTACAGGGCAGGGTCGTTGAAGCTGACCTTGGCTTCCTGGGCGGCGGTGGAAAAGGCGGACTTCAGGTCTTCCATCTGCGACACCTTGCGGATGCCCCGCCCGCCGCCGCCGCTGCGCGCCTTGATGAGCAGGGGAAAGCCAATCTCCTCCGCGGCCTGCTGGGCGTCTTTGAGGTCCTTGATGTCCTCGCAGCCCGGGATGATGGGCACGCCCACGCGGGCAACGGTGCGCTTGGCCTGGTCCTTGTTGCCCATCTGGCGGATGACGGCGCCCGAAGGCCCGATGAAAATCAGTCCGTTTTGCTCGCACAAATCGGCAAAATCCGCGTTCTCGGATAAAAAACCATAGCCGGGGTGAATGGCCTTGCAGTCGGTGTTGATGGCGGCGGAGATGATGGCCTGCTGGTTTAAATAGCTCAGTTGCGAGGGCGCGGGGCCCACGCAGATGCTCTCATCGGCCATGGACACATGCAGGGCATCCTTGTCGGCCTCCGAATACACGGCCACCGTCTTGATGCCCATCTCCTTGCAGGCGCGGATGACGCGCACGGCGATCTCGCCGCGGTTGGCAATCAACAGCTTTGAAAACATCTCATTGTTCCTTCTTTTGCAGCATCAGCAAAAAGACGCCCTCGGCGCACACCTGGCCATCCACCGTGGCGGCGCCCTGCAGCTTGATCAACTGGCCGGAGGCGCGCAGCAGGACGCACTGGGTCTGCACCATGTCGCCCGGGCGCACCATGCGCCGGAAGCGCACGTTTTCCATGCCCGCGAACAGTGACAGCGCGCCTTTTTTCAGTTCATCCATCACCAGGATGCCGGCGGTTTGCGCGATGATTTCACACAAAATCACACCTGGAACCACCGGATAGCCCGGAAAATGCCCCTGCAGGAAGAATTCATCGCCGGATACCTTGTAGGTGCCGCAGGCACGGCCCTCCTCGTCCAGCCAGTTGTGTTGGAGCAGCAGCATGGGCTCCCGGTGGGGGAGAAAGCCCTTGATGTCCTCAATGTTCAGCATAGCTTCACCAGGGTCTGGCCATACTCCACCACGTTGCCGTTGCTGACGCAGATGTCGGCCACCTGGCCGTTTTGCGGCGCGGTCACCTCGGTCACCTGCTTCATCACTTCAATCAGGCATAGCACATCGCCGCGCTGGACGTGGTCGCCCACCTTCACAAAGGGCACGCCGCCGGGCTCGGGCGCTTCGTAGAAGACGCCCACCACGGGGGAGGTCACCTCAATCACCCGGTTGAAATCCAGCCCTTCTTCCTGGGGCAGCTTCACCTGCGGCGCGGGCGCCGCGGGCTGGGCAGGCGCATCGCTTACGGCCTGTGTGACCACAGGGTCCGCCTTGCGCTTTAAGCGAATGCTTTCCCCGCCTTCGTTCACTTCCAGTTCGCTCAAGGCGCTGTCTTCAAACAATTTGATGATTTCCTTGATTTGCTTGATGTTCATTGGCCCCTCCTGACTGCCAGCACGCCGTTGTGCCCGCCAAAGCCCAGGGAGATGGACAGGCCCAGCTGCCGTTGCTCATGCCTGGCGGCTTTTGGCACATAGTCCAGGTCACACTCGGGGTCGGGGGTGTGGTAGGGGATGGTGGGGGGCAGCACGCCCTCTTTCAGCGCCAGCAGGGTGGCGATCAATTCCGCCCCGCCTGCGGCGCCCAGCATGTGCCCTGTCGCGCCCTTGATGGAGGAGATGGCGGCTTTTCTTGCCGCTTCCTCGCCCAGGGCGGTCTTGATGGACAGGGTCTCGGTCTTGTCATTGAGCGGCGTGCCTGTGCCGTGGGCATTGATGTAGAGGCTGTCTTGTCCTTCCAGACCCGCCTCGTCAAGCGCCAGCCTGATGGCGCGCACCGCGCCCATGCCCTGAGGGTCCGGCGCCGTGATGTGGTAGGCGTCACAGGTGGTGCCATAGCCCACGATTTCGCCCAGGATGTCTGCCCCGCGGGCCTTGGCGTGCTCATAATTTTCCAGCACCAGCACGGCGGCGCCCTCGCCCAGCACAAAGCCCTTGCGGTTTTTGTCAAAGGGCAGGCTGGCATTCAGCGGTTCATTGGCCTCCGTCAGCGCCATGGCGTTGTTAAAGCCGGCGATGGCCAGGGGGGTGACGGAGGCCTCGCTGCCGCCGGTCAACACCGCGTCCAGGTAGCCGTGCTTGATTTGCCGGTAGGCTTCACCAATTGAATGGGTGGAGGTGGCGCAGGCGGTCACCAGCGGCATACAGGCGCCCTGCGCGCCGTACTTGATGGCGGCGTTGCCGGCGGCCATGTTGCCAATCATCATCGGGATGCACAGCGGGGACACCCGGCCCGGCCCGCGGTGTAGCAGTTTCTCGCTTTCCTTGAAAAAGGTCTCAATCCCGCCGATGCCGCTGGAGATGTTCACCCCAAAGCGCACCGGGTCCACCTGGCCTTGCAGCTTGCTCTGTTCCATCGCCTGGTGGGCGGCGGCCAGGGCGTACTGGGAAAAGAGGTCCATGCGCCGGGCCTGGGCAACGTCCATGCCATGCTGGGTCGGGTCAAAATCCTTGACCTCGGCGGCGATTTTCACCTTGTAATCGCTTACGTCAAAGCGGGTCAGGGACCCAATGCCGCACTGCCCTGTGATCAAGGCATCAAAAAAAGTGGCGACATCATTGCCCAGGGGGGAGATGATGCCCATGCCGGTGACTGCTACGCGGTTCATCGTTTACCTCACATGTACATGCCGCCGTCCACTTGCAAGACGGCGCCGGTGATATAGTTGGCCTGGTCAGAGCACAGGAAGCCTGCGGCGGACGCGATGTCCTGGGCGGTGCCCAGGCGGCCCAGGGGCACGTTTTTGACGGCCTGGTCCAGGGTTTCCTGGTTCATGCTCGCTGTCATGTCCGTTTCAATAAAGCCGGGGCAGATGGCGTTGACCGTCACCCCGCGGCTGGCCAGCTCCCGCGCGATGGTCTTGGTCAGCCCAATCATCCCGGCCTTGGCCGCGGCGTAGTTGGCCTGGCCCGGGTTGCCCATGAGGCCGGAGACCGAGCTGATGTTGAGGATGCGCCCCCAGCCCGCCTTCATCAGGTCGCGGTAGCAGGCTGAAATCATGTGGAAGGCGCCATTGAGGTTGACGGACACCACCTTCTCAAAGTCCGCTGCGCTCATGCGCAGGGTGAGGCCGTCCTTGGTGATGCCCGCGTTGTTGACCAGGATGTGGACCGGGCCAAAGGCCTCCCTCACCTGGTTGACAGCGGCCTTCACCGCCGTTTCATCCGAAACGTCACACTGGATGGCCAGGGCTTGCGCGCCTCTTGCTTCAAGCGCCTTGACAGTGTCCTCCGCCGCGGCCTGGTTCCCGGCATAGAAGATGGCCACCTTGTCCGCTACCTCTGCCAGCGCCAAGGCGATGGCGCGCCCGATGCCGCGGGAGCCGCCCGTGACCAGAGCGGTCTTGCTCATGTTTGTCATGTGTTTTCTCCAATGGCCTGCACGGCTTTCTGGATGCCATCCAGGTCTTCAGCCTGGTATACCGTGGCGTCCGGGGCGATTTTGGCAATCAGGCCCGACAGCACCCGACCCGGCCCCAGTTCCACAAAGGTGGTGATGCCATCTTGTACCATGTTGCGCACGCTGTCCGCCCACAGCACCTTGGTGGATGCCTGCCTGGCCAATATATCTTTTGCCTGGCTCAATTCATACGGTTTTGCGGTGACATTGGAATACACCGGGATTCGTGGGCACTGCAGGTTTGTGCCCCGCAAGGCTTCCAGCAACAGCTCGCTCGCGTTTTGCATCAGGGGGGAGTGGAAAGCGCCGGAGACATTCAGCTTCATGCAGCGCTTGCCGCTGTCCTTCATGTGCTGCAGAAAACCGTCCAGTTGCTCATGCGCGCCGGCCACCACAATCTGTTGCTGCGTGTTGTAGTTCACGGGATAGACCTGCGGAAAACTGTCCAGAATCCGCGCAAGCTCGTCCGCGCTGGTGCGCAGCACCGCGGCCATGCCGCCGGGGTTCTTTTGCGCGCATTCCTGCATCCATTGGCCGCGTTTCATCACAAGGGCAAAGGCTTCATCAAAAGGCAGCATTCCGGCGGTCTGCACGGCGGTCCACTCGCCCAGGGAAAAGCCGGCCACGGCGTCCGCCGTGAGGCCCGCTTCCTGTGCCGCCGCGGTGGCCGCCAGGCTGACTGCGAACAGCGCGGGCTGGGCGTACTTTGTCTGGGTCAGTTTGTCGGCAGGGCCTGCAAAGCACAAGTCAAGCAGGCCGGGCATCAGGCGTTCCGCCAGGTCCAGCACCTGCTTTGCTGCCTTGGAGCCCTGGTAGAGCGCCGCGCCCATGCCGGGGTATTGGCTGCCCTGCCCAGGGAAGACAAAGGCTAACTGACCCATTGCGTGGTCTTTTTCATAATCTGTTCCGCCTCAGCAAACATGGTGGTGATGATGTCGCGGGCGGGCAGGGTCTCCTTGATCATGGAGGCCGCCTGGCCCACCATGATGCAGCCGGTCACCATGTCGCCCTGCCGCGCGGCGCGCCAGAGGGCGCCGGTGCCAAACTTTTCCAGCTCCTCATTGCTGATGGCCGGGTCTTTCTCCTTCTTGGCAAACTCCTGCATGTAGCTGTTCTTCAGCGCGCGCACCGGGTGGCCCAGGCGGCGGCCTGTCACCATGGTGTCAATGTCGCGCGCGGTCAGGATCTTGTCCTTGAAGCACTGGGGAATGGTGCATTCATCGGCCGCCAGGAAGCGGGTGCCGCACTGCACGCCCTGGGCGCCCAGCATCAGGACGGAGGCCACGCCCCGGCCATCGGCGATGCCGCCGGCGGCAATCACGGGTACGTCGACCGCGTCCACAATCTGCGGCACCAGGGTGATGGTGGTGAGCTCGCCGATGTGCCCGCCGGCTTCGCAGCCTTCGGCGATCACGGCGCAGGCGCCTTCGCGCACCACGCGCTTGGCGATGGCCACAGAGGGGACCACCGGCACCACCTTGACCCCGGCTTCCAGCCACATGGGGATGAAGCGCCCGGGCAGCCCGGCGCCGGTGGTCACCACAGGAATTTTTTCCTCGGCCACCACCTTGGCGCAGGCCTCCGCGTGCGGGCTCATCAGCATGATGTTCACGCCAAAGGGCTTATCGGTCATTTCCCGGCACTGGGCAATCTGCCCACGCAGGTAGTCCGCGTCCAGGTTCATGGCGGATATGATGCCAAGCCCGCCGGCATTGGACACGGCGCTGGCCAGGGCGGCGTCCGCCACCCAGGCCATGCCGCCCTGGAAAATCGGGTACTCAAGACCAAACAGTTCTGAGACCCCGGTTTTAATCATTGCTTTGCCTCTTCAATGACCTTGATGAGGTCTCCCACCGTGCCCTTTACTTTGCTGATGTCAATGGTCACGTTGAAGGCGTCTTCCAGGTCCATGACCATCTCGGCCACGTCCAGGGAGTCCAGCGCCAGGTCGGCGAAGCTGGTCTCCGGGGTGATTTCGGAAGGGTCGCTGCCGCGGCGCTGCGCCAGGGCGGTGATGACTTTGCTGCTGATATCCATGAATGGTTCCTCCTCAAGTTGATGGTGTATGGTGTCGGGGCAAGCCCGGGTTACCTGTTACTGGGGGAGCAAATCGTCCGCCGGGATGAGGGTTTTGGGGGCATCCTTGTGCCAGGTCATTACGCAGGCTCCGCTGGTCAGCCCCGCGCCAAAGGCGCTCAAGGCCAGGGTCTGCCCGGGCTTCAGCATCCCAGCGTGGTAGAGCTCCCACAGCAACAGCGGGATGCTGGCGGCGGAGGTGTTGCCTGTGCGGTGGATGTTGCTGGGCACCTTTTTAGGGTCGATGTTGAAGCGCCGCTTGATGGTCTCAATGATGCGGGAGTTGGCCTGGTGCAGCAGCACCCAGTCGACCTCCTCCATGCCCATATCGGCCAGCTCAAGGGCGGTGCGCAGGTCTTTCTCACACTGGCTGACCGCAAAGCGGAAGACATCCTGGCCCTCCATGGTCAGCCCCGGTTTGTCGTGACTGTGGCCCTTGGTGTAGGGGCTGTTGCCGGGCTGGCTGTGCATAAACAGCACCCGGTCATCCGCCTGCGTGCTCAGGTGCATGGACTTGAGGCCATCGCCTTCTTCCAGCACCACGGCCCCGGCGCCGTCGCCAAAGAGGATGCAGGTGCCCCGGTCGTTCCAGTCGGACAGGCGGGAGATGGCCTCCGCGCCCACCAGCAGCACGCGCCTGGCAAGCCCGGCTTTCAGGTAGGCGTTGGCGGTCTGCAGGCCGTACAAGAAGCCGGTGCAGGCGGCGTGCAGGTCCATGGCCGGACAATTCGCGCCGATGTGGCGGGTAATCATGCTGGCCATGTTGGGAAAGATATAGTCCGCCATGGTGGTGGCCACCAGCACCAGGTCGATGTCAGCGCCAGAAAGCCCGGCATCCGCCAGCGCTTCCGCGGAGGCGTTTGACGCCAGTTCGTTCAGGTTTTGCTCAGTCAAAATCCGGCGTTCGCTGATGCCGGTGCGGCTCTTGATCCAGTCGTCGCTGGTGTCCAGGATCTGCTCCAGCTGGTGGTTGGTCACCACCTGGTCGGGGATGCCGCGGCCAATGCCAGTAATTTTCAATCGGTGCGCTCCTTTGTCAGGGCCTGTGGGTGGGGGTGGGGGCGTGTCAGACCGGCTCTTCCTGCTGGGCAATGGAGACCTGCTGCTCCTTGAAGAAGGCATGCAGCTTGTTCAGTCCCTTCAGCAGCGCTTCTTTTTCATCCGCTTCCAGCGCCTGGGAGGCTGCGTTCACCATCGCCCGGTGGAAGAAGCGGTGGGCGGTTTCGGCCCTGCGGCCTTCCTGGGTCAGGTAGACGATCACCAGGCGCTTGTCGGACTCCGCCTTGCCTTTTTCGACATAGCCCTTCTTGCTCAACTTGTTCACCGCCGTGGTGACGGAGGGCAGGGTGATGGACAGCTCCTTGGCGATGTCGGTGATGCTGCGCCCGTGCTCCTTGCCCTTGGCAATGGCTTCCAGCAGGTGCATTTCGTTGATGGACAGGCGGTTGGCGCTGGATTTGGCCAGGGATTCCTCTTCCAGTTTCAGGATGTCGTGGAAGGTGTTCACCAGCAAATCGTTCAGTGCCAGTGCGAATGCGTCCATGGAAGCCTCCTTAATTCATTAGTTAGACTAACGAAGTGAAAAATACCATGGAAGAAAGTTTCTGTCAACACCTTGGTGGTGTTGGGCGATTTTGGATGAAATCATACCAGATGTTGGGCAAGGGGGGGGAGAACCAGCTGGGGCAGGATGAAGCGAGCTGACAATCCAATGTGTCATTAAGCCTGAACGAGCATAAATGAGGTCGGTCGGCTATGGCATATGAAAGCCATTAAAAAAGCGGCTGGTTCAGCCGCCGCTTGAATAGCAGGAGTTTTAGTGAGCCGTGACTCTCCTTTTATGTTCCCCCCGGAAGAAGGCCAGCGTCGCCAGGATGCCCAGGCCCAGCAGGACCATGTTGAGGGTGAAGGGGAGGGCGCGGTTGATGTCAGAGAGCACGCCGCCGATGTAGCCAAAGGGCATGCTCACCAGCATCACGGTGGTCTGCAGCAGGGCCATGATGCGCGAGCGGTCCTCCGGCAGCACGTGGATGGCCACCAGGGATTCGCGCATGGTGGACAGGATGGAAAAGCCCAGCGCCTCAAAGGAAAGCGACAGGCACAGCAGGGCATAGCCCCAGAAGCCGGTGCCCGGCACCAGCACCAGCACCACCGCGCTGATGATGGCGCTGAGAAATCCGCCCAGCATGGGCAGTTTCAGCCGGGACTGTTTGATGCGCGACAGCAGCGCAAAAAACAGGACGATGGCCAGAATGCTCTTGAGCATGGGGAAGATGGGCAGCAGGGTATCCGGCACGCCGATGCGGCGGGAGGCGATGATCTGCCAGAAGGTCATGTTGATCATGGCGGCGATTTCCACCAGCACGCTCACCACGATGGCAAAGATGGTGCCGGGGGATTGCAGGATGCGCTTCACCGCGCCCTTGTAGCCGGCCAGCATCTGCCCCCAGGTCATGCCCTTCACCGCCGCCATGCGGATTTTGCCCACCCCGGTCTCAGTGGAGAAGTAGTATAGAAGAAAAATCTTCAGCGTCATCACCACAAAGGCGTTGATGTAGAGGATGCGGATGGCAGGCACCAGCGTCAGCCGTGACACCAGGATGGAGGCGATGGGCGCGAACAGGGCTGACATGTTGGCCGCGATGATCACCCAGGAATAGATGTGGGTGATTTTGTCCTTGGGCGCGTCCTCCACCAGCAGGCAGTCCCAGGACACCGTGGGAATCTTCTGCATCCCGTTAAACAGGGCTGCGATGGCGAAAAACCAAAAGCCCTGGCTGGACGCCCAGATGAGGCAGGGCACGCTCCAGGCCAGGAAGTCAAACAGCATCGTGGAAAAGCGCCGGCCGTACTTGTCAATGATGGCGCCGGACAGGAAGGCGAAGATGGTCTGGGAGAACATGTAGATGCTGGCAATCAGCCCCACTTCGCGGTCGCTCATGCCAAAAGACAGCATGAACACCGAGGCGTAGGGCAGGCACAGCTGCATGGACAGCCCCCACATGGGCTCGGTGTAGACGGCGGCGCGGGTGTTGCCGCGCAGCTCCACCAGGGTGCGGATGAGGGGGTGCTTAAGCAGAAATTGGCGCAAGGTATGACCCGTCACTTTCTTGTTTCACTTTTGATGTTTGTTTGGTTTTGCCTGTTGTCAGGCGCCTTATTCTATCACAGAATGGGGGGAGGGCAAGCGATTCAAGCGATTTTCGAACCAAAATCATTGTAATACTGAATTCAATCATTAGCGCTTTGATGAGATGGTCTTTTTGCGCCTCCACATTGCCGCGTCACCGTGACCTTCGCTCCCATCCTGGCAGGGCAAGCCCTGCCAGGCTTAACGCTCCGGTACGGTTCCTTTCGAAAAAAGGCAGG
>JAAYLK010000043.1 GCA_012521895.1 Clostridiales bacterium | reverse complement strand
GCGGCAACTGGTTTTCAAGCATCACCGGCAGCCAGGGCAAGCTGCTGGCGCTGGTGGGGGCCCTGCTCATCATCAACGCGCTGATGCTGTATTTCTTCATGCGGCAAAGCCATGAATGGCGCCTGGACATCAAGTGGCTGGCGGTGCTGCTGATTGTGGACTTCATGCTGGTGTTCCAGGTGCTGCCGCTGCTGTTCCTGCTATGGCGCGCGCTGACGCCCGCGGGCAGCCTGTCATTGACCACCTTTGAGAGGCTGTTCTCCTACAACATGAACCGCTCAGCGCTCCTCAACACCATCCTGGCGGGCCTGTCCGCCATGGTGCTGGGGACGGTGCTGGCCTTCCCGCTGGCCTGGCTGGTGGGGCGCACCAATTTGCACGGCAAGAAGTTTTTCCGCGGCCTGTTCGTGATGACCTACATGGTGCCCCCCTATGTGGGCGCCATGGCGTGGCTAAGGCTGCTCAACCCCAACGTGGGCTCCATCAACCTGTTTTTGCGCGGCCTCTTCCAGTTGGGCAGCAGCACCGGCCCCATCAACATCTACAGCCTGGGCGGCCTGGTCTGGGTGCTGACCACCTTTTATTACCCCTACGCCTTCATCACCATCTCCCGCGCGATGGAGAAGATGGACCCCTCCCTGGAGGAGGCCTCCCGCATCTCCGGCGCCTCGCCCTTTGTCACCCTCATCAAGGTGACCCTGCCCATCATGACGCCCTCCTTGATCGCGGGCGCCCTGTTGGTCTTTGTCAGCGCGGCCTCTTGCTACGGCATCCCCTCCATCATCGGCGCGCCGGGCCGTGTACACACGGTCACCACGCGCATCATTGAGTACTACGGCCGGGGCACTCAGGGCCTGAACGACGCGACCGGCCTGGCCGTCTTTTTAATGGCGCTGGCCATCCTCATCCTGTACCTGTCGGACTTTGTGGTGGCCAAGAAGCAGTACATCACGGTGTCGGGCAAGTCCACCCGCCCCAACATCGTGGACCTGCGCGCCTGGCGGCTGCCGCTCACCATCTTGGTCAGCCTGTTTGCCGGGCTGATGGTCATCCTGCCCTTCATCACCATCCTCACCACCAGCCTCAAAATCGACGTGGGCAAGTCGCTGTGGGACGCGGGCAACTTCACCTTCTCCCAGTGGTCCACCATCTTCTCCCGCGCGGAGACCATGGATTCCTTGAAGAACAGCCTGATCTTCGCCACCGTGGCCGCCACCGTGGGCATCCTGGTGGCCATCACGATGAGCTATCTGATGCAGCGCACCCGCATAAGGGGGCGCAAGCTGCCCGACTTCCTCATCACCCTGGGTTCGGGCTCGCCTTCCGTGGTCATCGCCCTGGGCCTCATCATGACCATGCAAGGGCGCTTTGGCGTCAACATCTACAACACCGCCTACATCATCATCGTGGCCTACCTCATCAAGTACATGATGATGGGCATGCGCACGGTGACCAGTGCCATCAGCCAGATTCATGTGTCGCTGGAGGAATCCTCCCAGGTGTCGGGCGCTTCCTGGCTCACCACCATGCGCCGTGTCACGGGCCCCCTCATCTTCCCCTCCATCGCCGCGGGCTGGTTCCTCATTTTCATCCCCTGCTTCTATGAGCTGTCCATGACCACCTTGTTATATTCCAACACCACCAAGACCATCGGCTTCCAACTGTATGAGTACTGGACCTACACCAGCCAGCCCCAGGCCAGCGCCATGGCCTTTGGCATTTTGATGATTGTTATCCTGATTAATCAGTTTTTAAGCCGCGTTACCAAGGGCCAATTCACCATCTGATCGGAGGGCAAGAATGTCCAGCGTCACCATCCGCGATGTCACCAAATCCTTTGGCACCACCCAGGTGCTCTCTCTGTTTAACGAGGTCTTCCAGGACGGGGAGTTTGTTACCCTGCTGGGGCCCTCCGGCTGCGGCAAGACCACCATGCTGCGCATGATCGCCGGCTTTGAAAAGCCCACCACGGGGGAAATCTATATCGACGATACCCTGGTGTCGTCTGAAAAAGTCTTCCTGCCGCCGGAAAAGCGCGGGGTGGGCATGGTCTTCCAAAGCTACGCCGTCTGGCCGCACATGGATGTCTACCAGAACGTGGCCTACCCGCTGACCATCCAGAAGGTGGACAAGCACACCGTTTCAGACCGCGTGCAGAAGGCGCTGGACATCGTCCACCTGGGCAAGTACAAGGAGCGCTACCCCAACCAGCTCTCCGGCGGCCAGCAGCAGCGCGTCGCACTGGCGCGTGCTTTGGTGGCAGAGCCCAAATTGCTGCTGCTGGATGAGCCGCTTTCCAACCTCGACGCCAAGCTGCGCGAGTCCATGCGCTTTGAAATCAAGGAAATCCAGAGAAAGCTGGGCGTCACCGTGGTCTATGTCACCCACGACCAGACCGAGGCCATGGCCATGAGCGACCGGGTCTTCCTGATCCACCGCGGCGTGGTGCAGCAGGTGGGCGCGCCGGAAACAATCTACCAAAGCCCGGTCAACCAGTTTGTGGCCAACTTCCTGGGCAAGGTGGATTTTTTCAAGGGCCAGTCCAAAGACGGCGTGATCAGCCTGACGGACATGGATGTGAAGCTGCCCTATTTTGGGGAGCGCAAGGGCGCTGTGGAAGTGGCGGTGCGGCCGGAGAACATCCGCATGTCCAAATCCGAAGGCGACTTCAAGGGCACCGTGACCGCGGCCTATTACCTTGGCGACACCAGCGATTACCGTGTGCAGGTGGGCAAGGCCAGCGTGCGGGTCATCACTGACGGGCGGGACTACCGCCAGTACCTGGTGGGGGACACCGTGTACCTTTCCATGCTGGACTTCCTGGTCTATGACGATGACGGCTCACTGGATGAGCAGTTGAAGATTCAGACTTAATCAAGGGTTGTCCCTGGGTACAATCCTTACAAGGCACACCAGACTTGATCAGGGTGCACAGCCCGGAAAGTGGAACGCAATTATGAAATGGGAAGGCAGACGAAAAAGCACCAACGTCAATGACCAGCGCGGCCAGTTCTCCTCCGGGCGCCGCGTGGCCCTTGGCGGCGGCGGCATCGGCATTGTCGGCATCGTCATCTATCTGCTGGTCAGTATGCTGGGCGGAGGCGGCGGCAACCTCGGGGACATCCTGAGCGATGCCGTGATCAACCAGCCCGCGCAGCAGCAAAGCCAGCAGCAGGGCACCTACACCGAAACCGCGCAGGAGAAGGAGCTGATGGCCTTCCTCTCTGTCGCCCTTGCGGACATTGAGGACACCTGGGGCAAAATCCTGCCCGCGTCCCAATACAAGACGGCGTACAAGGAGCCGCAGATGACCATCTACACCGGCGCCATCAACACAGCCTGCGGCGCGGCGGACTCGGGCGTTGGCCCCTTCTACTGCCCGGGCGACCACACCATTTACCTGGATTTGAGCTTTTACAACACCCTCACCCAGAAGTACGGCGCCAAGGAGGGTGACTTTGCCATGGTTTACGTCGTCGCCCACGAGGCCGGCCACCATGTGCAGACCCTGCTGGGCGTCACCCAGCAGCTCAACGCCCTGCGCCAGCGCGTGGCCCAGGGCACGATGAGCCAGACCGAGTTCAATCGCTACTCCGTGGCCTTTGAATTGCAGGCGGACTACCTGGCGGGCGTGGTGGCGCGCTACATGCAAGACCGCGGCTACCTGGAGCGCGGGGACCTGTCCGAGGCCATGTCGGCCGCCGCCGTGGTGGGCGATGACGCCATCCAGAAGCGCTACCAGGGCTATGTGGATCCGGACACCTTCAACCACGGCACCAGCGCCCAGCGCCAGGAATGGTTCAAGCGCGGCTTTGAAGCCGGCGACCTGTCCCAGTGGGACACCTTCCAGGGGCTGTAATCCTTGAACAAACCACTGGGAAGATGGGGCAAGGGGAAGCTCATCGCCTTCGCGTTATTGGTACTGGCCCTGTCCTACCTGGCAATCAAAGCCGCGAAAACGCCAGGCAAGCAAACCCCGAAGGCACAAGCACAGGAGGAAGGATTTATTTTGACTGATTCCAATCAAGACAACTATCAAAAACCAAGCGATGAGGCAATAAAAGCCGCCCTCACGCCCATGCAGTACTATGTCACCCAGGAAGCGGGTACTGAGCAGCCCTTCACCCATGAATACTGGAACCAGACGGACGAGGGCATTTATGTGGACATCGTCACGGGCGAGCCGCTGTTCTCCTCCCTGGACAAGTACCACAGCTCCTGCGGCTGGCCCTCGTTTTCTGACAGCATTATGGATGAGCGCATTGTGGAGATTGAGGACAACTCCTTTGGCATGAAGCGCACCGAGGTGCGCAGCCGCCTGGGGGACAGCCACCTGGGCCATGTCTTCCAGAACGACCCCGAATCCCCCAACGGCACCCGCTACTGCATCAACGGCGCCTCCCTGCGCTTTGTGCCCAAGGACCAACTGGAGCAGGAAGGCTATGGGGACTACCTGAAGCTGTTTGACTGATTCAATGTCGACAAAGTGTCTGCGGACACTTTGTCGTTTTGGAGGTTCGGGCATTTTCGCTTGTTCGTTTTACTCACGGTCAGCGAAAATGCGAGGAATGAATTGCTTCGCAATTCGCCCCGCACGCCCGGCAGAGCCGGGCGATACGATTTTAGTCAGAGGGCTGTGCCCTCTGAAACTCCCCTGGAGTTCGTCTGTCTTCATTCTGACTGCCCGCGCGGCAGTTTTTTTGTGCTTGTCTATGGAAACACATCGCCGCCTGTGCTACAATGCAAAAGAACAGTAAAAATACAAAAGGCGCAGCCTCCAGCTTCTTTGACGCAGACGAAAGGCGGTCCCCATGTACGAGCATTTTGAAACCGGCGCCCTCCACGATGTGGGCGGCAAGCACCCCCATGGCTCCTTGAACATGCCCATCTACCAAACCTCCACCTTCGTGTTTGACAACGCCGCCCAGGGCAGCAAGCGCTTTGCGGGGGAGGAGGCGGGCTATATCTACTCCAGGCTTGCCAACCCCACGGTGCGCCTGCTGGAAGAAAAGATTGCCGCCATGGAGCAGGCGGAGGACTGCGTGGCCTTCTCCTCGGGCATGGGGGCGGTCTCGGCCACCCTGCTCACTTTTTTGAGCCAGGGCGACTGCGTGGTGGCCGACAGCGTGCTGTATGGCTGCACCTTTTCCCTGATGAGCCATGTCTTCCCGCGCTTTGGCATCAGCACCCGCTTTGTGGACTGCTGCGACCTGGAGGCGCTGAAAGCCGCCGTGGCGCAGGGCTGCAGGCTGGTCTATTTTGAGACCCCGGCCAACCCCACCATGAAGATTGTGGACATCATGGCGGTGAGCGAGGCGGTGCATGAGATCAACCCCGATTGCCTGGTGGTGGTGGACAACACCTTCGCCACGCCCTTTTTGACCCGGCCTTTGCACCTGGGCGTGGACATCGCGCTGCACTCGGCCACCAAGTATTTTAGCGGCCACGGCGATGTGATCGCCGGCATGGCGGTGGGCAGCCAGGCCCTGATGGACCAGGTGCGCAACGTGGGCCGCAAGGACATCACCGGCTCGGTCCTCAGCCCGCATGACGCCTTCCTTCTGCTGCGGGGCATCAAAACCCTGGCCTGCAGGATGCAGGCGCACTGCGAGGGCGCGCAGCAGGTGGCGAACTACCTATCCCGGCATGACAAGGTGGAAACCGTGTATTTCCCAGGCCTGCCCACCCATCCCGGGCATGCCGTCGCCAAAAAACAGATGAACCGCTTTGGCGGCATGGTGGCCTTTGAAGTGAAGGGCGGGGAACCGCTGGCCAAGCGCTTTGTGGATTCATTAAAATTGTGTTCCCTGGCCGTCAGCCTGGGCGACGCGGAAACCCTGGTGGAGCACCCGGCCTCCATGACCCATGCCGCCTACACCAAAATGGAACAGGAAGCCGCCGGGATCAGCGGCGGCCTGGTGCGTTTGTCGGTTGGGCTGGAGCATCCCGAGGACATCATTGAGGATTTGAAGCAGGCCTTTGACCTGTTGTAAATTCAGCGGTATTCCGCGTCCCAGGCGATGATTTCGGCCTGGGTGTTCCGCTGGATAAAGCCGTAGAGGGCCTCGTTCAGGCTGTCGCCGGAGGCCGTGTCAAAGCTCAAACCAGCGATGGTGATTTCCATCATCGTGTGGCTGTCCTGATGGCCTGATTCATTGGCGGAGACGTTGAACTGCTGCCGGATTTTCTGCACCAAAGGCTTCACAACCGAGCGCTTGTCCTTCAGGCTTGTACACCACGGGGCGCGCAAGCTGGCTGTCACCACCAGCAAATGCATCACGCGTCCTCTTGGTTGATGTCAAAAACGGACTGGAAGGCCGCCCGGGCTTCCTCCGCGCGCTCATAGGGCACATAGATTCTGTAGCTTTCAAAGAGGTCGCCCGCGGACAGGGTGAAGCCGCTGCCCAGGTTGGCCAGGGCGTTGAAGGGGATTTCGGTCGCGCCAAAGGCGATCTGCAGCGCGTTGCGCAGCCGCCCGGGCAATTCGCCGATGTAGATGGGGTCATCCATCTGCAGCTTCGTGCCGCGCTGCTGGCAGCCGGGGCATTTCTCCTGTGTAAAAGCCTGGCGGCAGGCGGCGCAGTAGCGCATCTGGCTGATGTCCTCCGCGGCTTGATCCGCCGGGGCTTGAATGCACAGCAGGATGTCCAGCACCTTTTCGCCCGATTCCTCCGGGGAGGTAAAGCGCGGGCACTGGTAGCGCTCCACCATGAGGGAGCAGCCCTCCTCGTCCACAAAGGGCTGGTATCCCTGCGCCAACAGGGCGTCCATCACCTTGTGCTGCTCCCAGTAAATCTGGGGCTCCGTGCCTTTGATCCAGCCCACCCCACAGGTCATCTCCGGCAGGTCCAGGCTGTTAAAGCCTTCGGGCACCGGGGCGTCCGTAGGCGCAAACAGGCCAATCCAATAGTCAAACCTGTCCGGCTCCTTCATGCGCATGAAGCCCAGGAAAGAACCCGCCTCCGGGAAGCCGGCCATGAAGTCCGGGTTGAGCAGGCCTTCCAGGATTTGAAAACGCCCCTCCCTGAACCACTCCTGCCACAAATGTGCATAGCTGCCGTCCTTGCTGTCCTTCTGGGTATAGCGCTTGCCGACCAGGCGGCAGGCGGGGGCATGCTCTACATAAACCTTGATTACTTCCGCCATAAAATCCTCCAAAACCGGATATAATCGCTGTGTTCACAACAAAAGTATACACCAAATCGGGTATATTGACGATACTACGGCAAATGGAGCGCAAGATGAGATTTGTATCATGGAATGTCAACGGTTTCCGGGCGGTGCTGCAGAAGGAATTTGATGAGTCCTTCATCAAGCTGAACGCCGACTTTTTTGCCCTGCAGGAGACAAAGATGCAGCCGGGCCAGGCGGACTACGACCCACCAGGCTATGAGGATTTCTGGCATTCCGCCCAGAGAAAAGGCTATTCGGGTACTGCGGTGTTCACCAAGCACGAGCCCTTGTCCATCGTCTACGGCCTGGATGGCGCGCATACCGACGAAGGCCGCGTCATCACCATGGAATACCCGGACTTCTACTTCGTCACCGCCTATGTGCCCAATGCCCAGCCGGGCCTTGTGCGCATTGGCTACCGCGAGCAGTTTGAGGACGCCATGCTTGCCCACCTCAAGGCGCTGGACCAGAAAAAACCGGTCATCTACTGCGGCGATTTGAACGTGGCGCACAATGAAATCGACCTGAAGTACCCCCGCCAGAACCGCGGCCAGCCGGGCTTCTCCGACCAGGAGCGCGCCAAGTTCAATGTCTTGCTGGACGCGGGTTTTACCGATACTTTCCGCTACCTCTACCCGGACAAGAAAGAGGCCTACACCTGGTGGAGCTACCGCACCAACGCCCGCGCCACCAATGCCGGCTGGCGGATTGACTACTTCCTGGTGTCCAACCGTGTCGCGGACAAGATCAAGGCCGCCACCATTGAGGACCAGATTTACGGCTCCGACCACTGCCCGGTGACCCTGGAAATCGACCTGTAAGAAAACTGCTGCATTCACCGGAAGGCCGGGGATTGTCCCCCGGCCTTTCGCTTTGTGGTTTTAATCAAGGTTTTACCATTTCATCTGCCAACTTTCAGCCCGGGTTCACCGATTTTGTTATATACTGCACTCATGAAGGAAGTCTGCCGCTGTGGCAAAAGGAAGAGGAGGTGCTGCCGAAGATGAACCTGTTTTTGCTGCTGACAGACCTGCTGATTCTGACCGGCTACGGCGTGTATGCCCTACTCACCTTCCAGGGTTTTTCCGGCATCCTGGTGGTGCTGCTGTTCTTTTTCGCGGCGCGCGTGCTGGCGCTGGCGGTGCATCCGGCCTTTTCCGTCATCAACCTGGGGCTGGTTTCCTTCCTCCTGCCGTACCAGCCCCTCATCCTGCTGCTGGCCTACCTGTTTTACACGGCCCTGTACATCTACTTAAGCCATCGCGAAGGCCAGCAAAAGCTGCTCACGGGGGAGAATACCCGCCTTAAAATTGAGCAGAAGAACAGCCTGCGCTACCAGTTCATGAAGGAGAACTACGAAAGCCAGACGGCGCTCAACGCCCGGCTGGAGGAACGGCGGGCCATCGCCCAGCAAATCCACGACCTGCTGGGCCACAGCCTGACGGCGGCCACCCTGCAATTGGAGGCGGCGACGGAACTGGTGGACAGGGAGCCCGACCGCGCCAAGGGCTTGATGCAGGGCGCGGCCAGCCAGCTGCGCGAGGGCATCGCCCAGGTGCGTCAGGCCGTCCACCAGATGCGCGCGGAGGTGCCCGCCCTGAAGCTATCTGAGCTGCAGGCCCTGCTGGACCGCTTTCGCCTGGACAGCGGCCTGGTCATCAGGTTTGTTGAAGAAGGGCAGGTGGAAAGCCTACCAAACAGCCTCTGGCAGGTCATCCTGGGCAACACGCGCGAGGCGCTGACCAACGTCATCCGCCACGCCGGGGCGACGGAGGCCACGGTTACCCTCAAAGCCCTGCCCGGCATGGCGCGGCTGGAAATCTCCGACAACGGGCGCGGTTGCGAGGACATCGTGGAGGGCATGGGGCTGTCGGGCATGCGCGAGCGCGCCCGCGAGCAGGGCGGCAGCCTGATTGTGCACAATGAGGGGGGCCTGCGGGTGATTACCCTGCTGCCCAAAAAGGAGCTGCAAGATGATTAAGGTCGCGGTCATTGATGATGACGCCCTCATCCGGGAGTCCCTGGGCATCCTGCTGGAAGGCAAGGAGGGCATCCACATCGTGGGCTTTGGGGAAAACGGCCTGGAGGCCCTGCGCCTGGCCCCGCAGTGCGATGTGATGCTGCTGGACCTGCGCATGCCCTTAAAGGGCGGCCTGGACGTGCTGAAGGAGGTGGCGGCGCAGACGCGGGTGCTGGTGCTGACCACCTTTGATGATGACGCCGAAATCGTCAAGGCCCTGCGCGGGGGCGCGCACGGCTACCTCCTTAAAAGCGCCAAGCCCGCGGCCATCATCCAGGCCATCGCGCAATTGCACCAGGGCAAGAGCGTGTTTGACGAAGTGGCCCTGGAAGCGCTGCGCCGCAGCCTGAAGCCGGCAAGTACCGCCAAATTAGCTGAACTCAGCGAACGTGAAAACGAAATTGTGAAAGCCATTGCAGACGGTCTCTCCAACCGCCAGATTGCCGATGCCCTCTTCATCTCCGAGGGCACCGTCAAAAACCACATCACCGCCATCCTGCAAAAGACCGGCCTGGCGCACCGCACGCAGATCGCCGTCAGCCACCTCAAGGGGGAGTTGTAGGACGGGAGACGCCCGTAAACACCTCAATTCATCATGGTCAGACGATTCGCTGCCGCTTTCGCCCCCCCTGATTCATTGGGCTGTCATGCAGCCTGCATCCCGCACAGCGGGCGGCAGCATTCTGCCCCTTTTGAAAAAAGCCGGGCAAAAACTTTAGCATTGATGTCAAAGTTTACCCTGTTCCAGTTTCTATTTGGTCAATGGGAACATTTTTGTTCTGTTGCAAATACAAGTTAACAAAATCACATCTCCCATTAAAGTTTCTTTTGCTTCTTTTCTTTTCAAAGAAAAGAAGGGTTCCCCGTCCCCGTCCTCCACGCCCCCCGATATGACTTTCGTCACCCCAACTCGTGACTTTCCTGACTGG
This sequence comes from Clostridiales bacterium, assembly GCA_012521895.1. Classification (GTDB taxonomy): domain Bacteria; phylum Bacillota; class Clostridia; order Christensenellales; family Aristaeellaceae; genus UBA6115. Next base: position 22,912 of record JAAYLK010000043.1, on the reverse strand, counting down.
GCATGGGCCCGGTCTTTTTTTATGATGGGGATGCAAGGAGGAATGGGAACATGCTGGAAGTGAAGAAACTGGTGAAGCGCTATGGCAGCAAGCTGGCTGTGAGCGATGTGAGCTTTAAGGTGGAAAAGGGCGAAATCTACGGCCTGCTGGGGCCCAATGGGGCCGGCAAGTCCACGACGATCAACGTGATTACCGGCCTGATTCAAAAAGACAGCGGCCAGGTGACCATCGGCGGGCTGGATTTGGACAAGGAGCTGACAAAGGCCAAGTACCTGCTGGGCATCGTGCCGCAGGAGCTGGCTATTTACAATGATTTGAGCGCCTTGGCCAATGTGAAGTTCTTTGGTTCGCTGTATGGCCTGTCCGGGAGAAAACTGAATGAGCGGGCGCTGGAAACGCTGGATTTTGTGGGGCTTTTGGACAAGGCCAAGGACAAGGTGAAGACTTTTTCCGGCGGTATGAAGCGCCGGCTGAACATCGCCTGCGGGCTGGTGCACCGGCCCAAATTGCTGATTCTGGACGAGCCTACCGTAGGGATTGACCCGCAAAGCCGCAACCATATCATGGAGGCGATTTTGCAATTGAACCGCGAGGGCACGACCATCTTGTATACCACGCATTACATGGAGGAAGCGGAGCAGCTGTGCAGCCGGATTGCCATCATGGACGCGGGGCAGATCGTGGCCCAGGGCAACCTGAGTGAATTGCGCGGCTTGATTGAGGAGAACTGGTACATCGCCATCAAGGTGAAGGGCATGCCCGATGTGGATAAGCTCAGCCGGGTGAGCGGTGTGGAGAAGATTGACCTGAACGGCAACGCGCTGCGCTTCACCTGCCGGGGCAAGCACGCGCAGCTGAGGGACATGTTGGAGGTGCTGGGGCAAACGCACAACGAGGTGCTGGACCTGTCCATTGAGGAACCCAACCTGGAGGACGTCTTCCTCACCCTGACGGGCAAGCGGCTGCGGGATTAGGAGGCGGGGATGAGAACACTGCAATTTTTGAAAAAGGAAGCGCTGCACAGCCTGGCGGCGCCGGAGACCGTGCTGCTGATGCTGCTGTTTCCGCTGCTGCTAACCTGGGTGCTGGGCATGGCGTTTTCCAACCTCTCCGTCCGCACGCTGGACTTGCCGCAAACGCGGATGGCCCTGGTATCAGACGGTGGGATGCTATCTCGCTTGTACCAGGCAAACAGCGGCCAAAGCGGCATTGTCTTTGAAAACATGACAGCTGAGGAAGCCGCGGAAGGCGCGCGGGAAGGCAGCCTGAAGCAGTATGTGGAACTGACGGACAAGGCGGTTATCCTGCACAGCGATGAGGGCACGGGGATGGACGCGATGATGGTGCGTATGTACACCAACGCCTTTCTTCAGCAGGCCAACCTGACAGGCGCCGCACTGAAGGCAGGCCGCCTGGATCTGCTCACGCCGCAGGTTCAGAAGCATGTGACGGTGGAGGGCATTGATGGCCGGGTGGAGCCCAGCTCCTTTGGATACTACGGGGTGACCATGCTTACCATGATTATGATGTATGGCAGCCTGCAGATGGTGTCCATGCTGTCCCGGGAAAAAGGTGAGCGCACGGGGCTGAGGCTGAAGGCCTCCCCCTACCAAATGAGCAAGGTTTTTATGGTGAAAATCATCGCCTCCTGCGTGATCCTGATGCTCCAGGCAGCCATCATCGTGCTGTTTAACCACTTCGTGTACGGCATCTCCTACCGCAGCATCCCCCAGGTGCTGGCGTGGCTGCTGCCTCTGGCGGTGTTCTCAACCGCTCTGGGTGTTTTGGCCTACCAGGTGCTGCGCTCGGAATCCGCGGCTTCGGCCTTTTTGAACATTATGATTTTCGCCATGGTGTTCACAGGCGGCGGGTACATGATGGTGTCTATGGATAACGAGGTGTTTTCAAAGCTTGCCGGGTTTTCCCCGGTGGGCTGGGTCAACCAGGGGCTGTTCCGGTATATCTACCGCGGCAGCCGGGAAGCGATCATCAGCGCCTCTGTGAAACTGCTGGGAATCAGTTTGCTGATGTACCTGACAGCCTTTTGGCTGTTCAAACGAGAGGAGGGCTCTGACCGTGTGGCCGCTTATTAAAAACAACATCCGGGTTTTGCTGGCCAGGAAGGGCACCCTGATTATGCTGCTGGTGCTGCCCATCATGCTGTTCTCGGTGAGTTTGTTCAACAACTCCACCAATGACGCCAAGCTGTTTGTCGCTGTACATGATGAGGACCAAAGCCCGCTTTCCAAGGCGCTTGCAAATTACATCGCCCGGGATGGCAGCCGGGTGCAGCCGATTGAGGCGGCAGACATCGACCTGAGCCTGCTGGATGGCAAGGAGGAGGCCGTGGTGCTGATTCCGGAAGGCTTTGAAGCGGCCTTCCTGGCCGGGCAACAGCCCCAGCTGACCATCCGCACGCTCAAGGGCCAGGAGGTGGTGACCAGCCTGCGCGTTAGCCTGGACATGTACCTGTCCTCCCTCAACCGCTTGCAGGACATTGTCAAGGCGGAAAGCGGCGCTGAGCTGGTTGAGGAGATGGCGGCGATGGAGAAAAGCGGGCTTCGGTATGAAACCCGCCGCATCAACGAGGCTCAGGTCAACCAAACCCTGAGCTTTGCAAGCGGTATGCTGTTTTATGTGCTGGCCATGAGCATGATGCAGGCCACCAGCCTGATTCTATCTGAAAAGCAATGGAACACCCTGAGCCGCTTGCGGCAGGCGCCGGTGGGCAAGTTCGACTACCTGATTGCCAACTTTCTGACTGCTGTTATCTTTCTGGTGTTCAACCTGGTGACCCTCTTTGTGATCACCAGGACCCTATTGCCGGTGAACACCACCTTCAGCATGTACCTGCTGTGGTTCTACTTTGGCCTCATCTGGATTTTCTTTGGCATCTTCCTGGCCCTGGTGGCTGGGTCCCGCGCGGTGTACTCCTCCATCATTCCCATTGTGACCACGGTGTTCGCCATGCTGGGCGGCTGCTTCTGGCCTTTGTGGCTGATGCCGCCGTTCATGCAGAAGCTGGCCATGATCACGCCCCATTACTGGGCCAATGACGCCATGACCCTCATCCAGAAAGGCCAGTCCCTGTTCACCCAGGGCACCGACCTGATGGCTTTGACCGGCTTCCTGGTGCTGTTCTTCGCCCTGGGCGTGTTCGCCTTGAGGCGGAGCCAGAGTGTGGAGAGTTTTGTATAATATCCAGAGATACAAAAGAAACTGAAAAAAGGCCTGGAGGCCTTTTTTCTATAGAATGAAGTACCTACACCCTGGCATCCAGCCGCAGCGTGCAGCTCTCCCTTGTAATCAGGCTGGGCGCCAGGCGCTGGATGCGGCCCTCCTTGGGCGTGCCGTCAGACAGCAAACGCAGCAGCTCCTTTACGCTCTGGGTGCCCACCTCGGCGATGGGGCTGTGCACGGTGGTCAGCGCGGGGGAGTAGTGCTCCGCCCGGGTGACGTCGTCAAAGCCCACCACGCTCACCTGCCCGGGCACGGCGATGCCCAGGTCACGCAGGGCGCGGATGGTGCCCCAGGCCATCTCGTCATTGGCGCAAAAGAAGGCCTCGGGCAGGGGCAGGCCGCTGAGCACCGCTTTGCGCACCTCGCCGTAGGCCAGCACCTCTTCATAAAAGCCGCGCAGCAGCCATTCCTCGGGGATGGGCAGCCTGTTTTTCTTCATGATGTCCTGGTAGGCGGAAAAGCGCTGGGCGTTGTCAAAGGACAGGTTGCCATGCAGGTAGGCGATCTTGCGGTGGCCCTGGCGGATCAAGTAATTCACCGCCAGGCTGGCGCCCGCGACGTTGTCAATGGTGATGCTGGACGCGTTGAGCGCCTTGTATTCGCGGTCGATGAACACCAGGGGGATGCCGTGGGCGGTGATGCGTTGGATGCTCTGCGGGGCCAGGGTTTCGTTGAAGACGATGGCGCCAGCCACGCCTGAAGCCAGGATGCGGCTGTGGATTTCCTCGCTGGTGTTCTGGTTGCCCACAAAGATGTTGAGCATGTAGCCCGATTGCTGGCACAGCCTGTGGATGGCCTGGGACAGGGTGGTGAAAAACTCGCCCTGGATGGAAAACAGGAAGAGGCCCAGGGTGTCCTTGCGCCGGCTTTTGAGGGACCGCGCCGCGGTGTTGGGGATGTAGCCCAGCTTGTCCACCGCTTCCAGCACCCTGGCTTTCAGATGCGGGCGCACGTTGCCCGCGTCATTGAGCACCTTGCTGACGGTGGAGATGGCCACATCGGCTTCCCGCGCCACGTCCTTGATGGTTGTCAATCAGCTTCCCCCTCACACAGGTAGATGTCCACTTTGTCAATGTCGCCCTGCCGCAGGGCTTCGCCGTCAGGCAGTACAGAACCCTGGACAGTATACGCCTTGCCGCCCATCCGGTACACAAGGGATTTGACGCTGCTGTTGCTCCAGCCCTTGTTGCCGTGAGCCACCACCTGGCATGTTGAAAACAGTGTGAAGGCCGCCCGGCCCTCATCATCCAGCAGGAAGTGGGGCAAACGCGGGTCAAAGCGGAAGGCAGGCCGACCATTCACCAGCTCCATGCCGCCCTCGCCCCAGAACAGTTTTTGCCAGATGGACAGCATCTCCGCCGTGGAGCCGGACAGCCTGGCCACAAAACCGCGCCCCCACATGGCGGGGTCGGGGTTGCGGGAGGAGGCGATGAAGCTGGAGTTCTCCAGCGTGCTGCGGCCATAGGTGTCCGCGTCCATGAAGGGCACCAGGCCGGTCCTGGCCGCCGCCCAGAAGGCGTCCTGCTGCCCGCTTTCCAGCAGGCCCAGCAGGTACTTGTACGCCATGTGCAGGAACACGCTCTCCCGCTCCAGCCACCCGGGGGTGAAGGCGCGGATGCGGCCCAGCTCCATGCTCATGTGGTTCAGCGGCACGCTGGTCAGATACATCCCTAAGTGCGGGTCAAACAAATCACTGTTCCTGACGGCTTCCGCCGTCTTTTTGGCTTCCTCCGCCTTCAAGCCGGCGCAGGCCAGCTGGCGGGCGGGGCCTTCCAGGAAGTGGGGAACGTCCCGGCGTTCAAAGGCTGTGACCCTGACCAGCGGCAACCCGGAGGCTGACAGCCGGGGCGCGGTTGCATCCATAAGCGGTTCGTACGCCGTGGCTTCGTAAGTGAAATAGGTGGGCATGATGCCCTGGCCAATGGCGAAGGCCTGGCGGATGCCCTCTTCCACCCTTTGCATCGCCGTTTGCAGGAAGGGGCGGATGTCCTCAAGGCTGAGGGTGACAGCCTCGCCGCCTGTGTGCTCCCAGGTCGTGGCCCGGTAGCCTTCCAGCAGCGTTGTGGCGCTGTCCCAGCGCTTGAAAGCATCCTCTTCCTTGAGCGCTTTTTGAAGACCAGCGACAAAGGCCGCCAGTTCTTCCGGCACGGTGGTTTGCCCATGTTTCAGGTTTAACAGGAAACGCAGGTGGCGGCGCAGCTCCAGGGCCTCCGCCATGCCCGAGCCAAACAGGCCCGGCAGGCCGTTCATGGCGTCGTTCCAGCCGGGGCGGCCGCCATCCATGGAGATGCCCAGGCCCTCCGGGTCCAGGCTGGCGGCCTTGGTGGCGGCCAGCACCAGCATCTTGCCCAGCAAATTGGTGGTGACTGCCTGCCCTTGCGCATCCTTCAGCCAGCGGGTGTGGCCCACCACGTTTTTGGCGTCCAGCGCGTCATACCGCCTGACGCCCTTGTCGGTCAGTTGGCAGGTCTCCGTTCGTGGCCGCACCCTGGCGCCGCTGTGGAAGAAGCGGTAGTCCGCCCGCCCACACAGCAAATCATCCTGCTTGTCGGGATAGACCTTCAAATAGTCCTCCACCAAATCCAGCAGGTAGGTCCAGTGGTCGCTCCAACAGCCCTCGCCAAAGCCGGCGTGCAGCTGCTGGTCGGCGTTTTGCAGCAGCGCTTCCACCACCGCTTCCACCCCTTTGGGGGTCTTGAGGCCGTGCTGGCGTAGCGCCAGCACCACCTGGCCGAGGGTGAAGCTGTCCTTGAGCAAGTTTACAAGCGGTTGCAAGTCTCCTTCGACCAGGCCCTTCAGCGCGCCGCCTGCATCCAAACCCGCTTTCAGCACAAAGCGCGAGGGGCGGATTTCCAGCGGGTTGTAGCCGTCCATCTGGATGAGGGAGTAGAAGTTGTGCACGTTGAAGTCGCCCACTTCAGGGTGCAGGCTGACGTCCATGCGGCGGTTCTGGCAGACGTCGCGGAAGTTGCCGTTGCCCTGGGAATAAGGCTCCCCGGAGGTCACAAACCAGTTGTAGTCGCGCTCCGGGTCCCCGTGCTTGCGGCTGAACAGATGCACCACCTTGCCGCCAATCAGCCTGGGGTAGCCGCCGCGCAGGAGGTTGTCCAGGTAGCACTGGGCGATGTAGGCGTCAAACTGCTGATTGGCCGTGGCGGTGTTCACATCCTCCAGCATGCTGCTGACCACGCGGGCGCTCTCTTCGCGTTTTTTGTCCGCGTACCCATTTTGCAGGAACCGGGGCATCAATTGGTTCAGCAGCTCTGTGGAAGGCGTGAAGCCAATCAGGCTGTCCAGGGCATAGGATTCACCAGGTTTCAGCGTGATGTCCGCCATCGCGAAGGCGCAGGCCAGGCGGTTTTCCCCGTGCTGAATTGCCTTGTTGATGCCTGCCAAGCCCCGGTTGATGAAGGCCTGGGGGAGGAGCAGCGGGGCGTCCGCGCCAAAGACCAGGGCGGGGTCGTAAGCGGTGCCCAGGGGCTGGCCGCTGGCCTTGGCGGCATAGAAAAAGCTGCCGGCCACCTCGCTGACGCGCTCAGAATCCCCGGTGGAGGAGCGCAGGTTGTACTGCCTGGCGCCGTTTTCCGCCTCCTGCACCTGGGCCCAGGACTTGAACAGGTTGCCCATGTCCTTGTACTGGCCCAGCTGCAGGCCATAGGGCAGGACGCGCGGCAGACCGTCCAGCAGCTGGATATGGACCGCCTTCTCCCCGGTGTTGTTGATTGTCACCCCGCGCAGCAGCGCGCCGATGGGCTCCCCGGGCAGGGTGGTGTAGTGCACGTGCACAGCCAGGCCGAAGGCGGCGTTTTCCTCAATCAATTCCAGGCTGCCAGCGCCTTGCGTCATGCTGCGCTGCGCGCCAGTGCTCAGCGGTGAAAACGGCTCAAGAAACTGCCCGTCCACCAGCAAAAAGGTGCGAAAGCCCAGGGTTGGCGTGTCTTCATAGGCCAGGTTGGCCGGCTGGAAGGGCAGGATGGAATCGCCCTTGTGGTTGATGCCAAAGCTGGAGATGCCCTGGCCCCGGTTGCAGGTGAAGGCCCAGATGGGGGTGCCCAGGGGGCCGGCCAGGCCGGGCAGGAAACTGGAAAAGCCGGGCGCCTGGTCATAGTCCCTCATCCGCACGCGGCCATCTGTCAGGGTTGAAAAGCGGCTCATGGCTGCTCCTTTACAAGGTTTGTAATCTCCGGGCTTTGGTAGACACGCACATAGTCCACCAGCATTTTTTGCGGCAGCACGCTGTCGTCCACGCCCCGCGCCCCGCCCCAGTTGCCGCCAAAGGCGATGTTGAAAATCAGGTAGAAGGGCTTGTCAAAGGGCCACTGCATGTAATTGAAATCCGCCTCATAGCGCGCGGGGTTGTAGGTGTAGTATTCCTTGCCGTCCACGCTGATGATGACCTGGTCGGGCAGCCATTCCAGTGTGTAGGTGTGGAAATCCTCGCTGGCGCCGGGCACCTGGATGGTGGCGGTCTTGTGGGTGCCCATCACATGGTTGTAAGCGCCTGTGTGGACGGAGGCATGCACCCGGTCCTGGTCATAGCCCACGTGCTCCATGATGTCAATCTCGCCCGAGCGCGGCCAGCCGCCATAGGTGGAATGGGTGGGCATCATCCACAGCGCAGGCCAGGTGCCCAGGCCCGTGGGCAGCTTGGCGCGTATTTCAAACTTGCCGTACAGCCAATCCGCCCTGCCGCGGGTCACCATGCGTGAAGAGGTATAGGGGTTGGTGCCCCGGGCTTCCTTGCGCACCTCAATCACCAGGTGGTTGTCCTCCACCCAGGCGTTTTCGCCCCTGGTGTAGTACTGCGGCTCGTTGTTGCCCCAGCCGCTGCCGCCTGTCTCAAAATGCCATTTCGCGGGGTCCACCGGCCCGTCCGTGTCAAACTCATCCGCCCAAACCAGTTCGTATTGCAGCTGTGAGCGGTCATACTCATAGGTGCCTTTTGCCAGCTTGTCCGGGTCGACATAGGCGTCAGACACCTGGCTGCCTGTGTGCAGTCTGTCCAGATCCATCATGGGGCTTTCACTTCCTCCTTGCGCTGTAAAAACAATCAACAACAAGATTGCTGCGGTCAAAATGCTGAAGCGGAATTTGAATTGTTTCATGTCACTCTCCTGTAATGCCCGCGTTTTCGATGCCCTGGATAAACTTCTTCTGCACAAAGATGTACAGCACCACCAGGGGCAGGATGGCAATCAGGGTGGCTGCCATCTTGTAGGCCTCGTTGAGGCGGAAGCCGCCTCCCTGGGCGGACACCAGGGAGTCAAACTGGCTGTCAAAGGCGTTGAGCTTGTGGGGCAGCAGCTCGATGCTGCTGCGCACCAGGGTGGCCGTCACATAGGTCTCATTCCAGTTCCACACAAAGCTTAACAGAAAGACCACCAAAATGGTGCTGATGGATAGCCGCACCGTCACGTGGAAGAAGACCTGGGCGCTGTTGGCGCCGTCAATCATCGCCGCCTCGTCCAGCACCCGGGGGATCATGTTGAAGAAGTTGGTGAAAATCAGAATGAGCACGGTGGAATAGGTGCCCTGGCCCAGCACCGCCATCAGCACCTGGGGAATGGGCGTGCCAATCAGGCTGATTTTCATCGCTTCCTGGGCGGTGGTGAACATCATCAGCCGGGGAATCATCAGCACCGGCAGGGGCAGGATGAAGGCCAGCAGCAGCATCATGAACCAGAAATTTTTAAAGCGGAACTGGTAGCGGGAGAAGGCATAGCCCGTCAGCGCCGACACCACCACTTGGCAAAAGGCCAGCAATGAAGAAAAACCGATGGAGTTGAGCAGCGAATGGGGCAGGCGCAGCACCTTGGAGGCCACCTCCAGGTTGGTCAGGGATACGCTGCGGGGCAGCCACTGCACGGCGGGGTCCACGATGTCCTGGGCGTTCATGAAGGTCTTGGAGATGATGGTGACAATGGGCTCCAAAAACAGGTAGCTGACCACAATCAGCAGGGCGTAGATGGCGGCCTTGGACAGGACGCCCCAGGCCTTGCGCGCGTCATTGCCGATGCCTTGCTTATTCTTCATAGGTCCTGCCTCCTCCCTTGGGCTGGCGCAGAATCAGGAAGGCCAGCCCAATCACCGCCATCACCAGCAGGCTGTATACCCAGGCGTAGGTGGCGGCATAGCCCAGGCCGCCGGACAGGTTGCCCGTCGCGGTGTTGATCAAGGTGTACACCGTGCTGTGGTCAGAGATGCCCAGCTGCACGATGGTGAAGATGGCGGCCACCTGGGCGACCGGCTTCAGCTGCGGCAGGGTGATCTTCCACAGGATTTGCCACTCGTTGGCGGCGTCAATGCGCGCGGCCTCGTACATGCTGGGGTTGATTTTTTGCAGGGCGTTGATGAACAGCACGATGGGGATGCCGGTGAACCACAAGATGGTGCTGATGTTTTCAAACACCCCGGTGAACACAGAGGCCAGGGGCCTTGAGTAGTTGTTGATGATCTGGTAGATGAACAGCTGCGTCACATCCGCCGGGCGCTGGGCGCCGGTGATGGCGGTGGAGGAGGAGAGAATCTGGCTCATCACGGGCCCGGACATGATGATGACTGGCAGGAAGTAGATGGTGCGGAACAGCCCCCTGCCTTTCTTGATGCGCCCCAACAGGTAGGCGATGATGAAGGACACCACCAGGATGACAAAGGTGTTGGGCAGCACCATGGACAAAAACTCGCCCAGGGCGGGCACAAACTCGGTGTTTTTCAAGAAGGCGGTGTGGTAGTTCTCCAGGCCCGTCCAGGTGATTTCATAGCCCAGGATGGTGGCGCGGACGCTGGAGAAGCTCAGGTACAAGGTGGCCAGGAAGGGGAAGAGGGTGAAGGCCAGAAAGCCCAGAATCCAGGGCGCCATGAAGGCATAGCCCTTCAGGTTTTCATTGCGCCTGGTGTTTTTATTGGCCATGCGCGCCTCTTTCCTCAAGCGTCCAGTTTTGGGCCGGGACGCTTGTGCCATTGATGTCCACCGCGTTGTGGGTGTAGTTGATGATGAGGTGTTTGATTTGCCCATCACGCGCGTAGGTGTTTTGCGCCACGCCTTGCTGCAGCATCGTCCTGTCCTGCCACTGCCAGCCCACAAGCTGTCCCAGCGCGGCGTTCACCTGGTCGTAGGTGTCCTTCACCAATTGCTCATACTGGGAAAACTCGGTGGAGTACAAGTCGGCGGACATCGTGCTCACCAGCAGGTGGGCGGGCTGCCTGGACAGGATAAAGCTGGGGTAGGTGTGGTAGTCAATCATGCGCAGGATGTCCTCCCGCGCGTAGAAGGAGAAGTTGCTGTAGGGCCCGTGCACGTCCATGCTGCCCTGCAGCACCATTTGAAGGAAGGGCACGTTGTCGCTTTCAAACACATGCTGGGAGCCGGTCACCGGCGCTTGCAGGTAGCGGCGGGTGCTGTTCCAGAGGTAGAGGTTGGGCTGGTCCAAAGACAAGCTGGCGTCCTGCCCGGCTGTCTGGAAGGCGTCCCTTAACAGGTCCTTGGCCTGCAGGCGGGTGACTTCCGGGCCTTCATAGCGGTGCGTGCTCACCAGCAGCCCGGGCAGGCCTGTCACCATCAGGCCCAGGCCGTTTTGCCCCGCGCGCTTTGCCACGTTTTGCAGCCATTTCGCGGCCACGTCCGGCCGCGCCAGGGAATACTGGGTGACCGGGGCCTTGGGGTAGCGCCAGGAGTAATCGGTGTTCACAAACCAGGTGTTCAGGTGCTGCACGGCGTTGCCGTTGTAGCGCACCATCTTTTCATTGACCCTGGCAAAGTCCCGCGCCAGCTCCACCTGGGTGCCCAGTTCATCCTGCTCCCTGGCCAGGGTTTTGAAGGCCTGCTCATCGCCGGTGCCGCGGTAAAAGCGCAGGCTGCCGGGCTGGGCCAGGGTCTGTGCGCCGTCCTGCCAGCCGATCAGGCCGGAGGAAATTCGCCTGATTCCATCCTGGTTCAATTTGGTCAGCATCTCGCCGGCGTCCCGCGCGGTGGTCACCACCACCTGCTCCGGGCCGATCAGGCCTTTTTTGATGTCAGACAGGATGAAGTCCAGCCGGATGGGGATGTCGTCGCCGGAGGCCTCAAGTTCCGTCAGGCTGCCCTCTGAGCGCAGGTGGGCCCGGTAGGCCCGGGCCATGCCGGCCCAGGTGGCCTCCGCCCCGGACAGGAAGCGGTAGGTCATCTGAATGTCATAATTGAGGGGGGCGCTCATGAGGGAGAAGAAGCCCTCGCCGTAGCGGTTGTACACCTTGTAGTAGGTGGCGTTGTACTCAAAGCGCGGGTGGGCCCAGGTGTACTTGATGCGCAGGTTTTCCTCGGGCCTGGCCACGATGCTCATGTGCTCGGCGCCCTGCCGGGCGAAGGCCACAAAGGCGGCCTGCTCATGCCCGTGGGCGATCCCAAACACCGGCATCACCGGCTGCTTGAGGCTGACGGCATCCGTCAGCACATTGTAGTAGTAGGTGGCGGTGGCGTAATCATCCCCGTAGACCTCCCCCACATACTCCTTGAAGGTGACCGTGTTGTCCCGAAAGCGGATCAGGGCGCCCGGGCCGTCGGGCACCAGCACATAGCCCGGGGTCATGGCCTTGGGCTGGGCCGGGCCATAGTCCATGGCCTGCGGGTCAAACACCTGGGAGACGCCGCCGGAGGCGCCCAGGAAGGGGGTGATCCACAGGGCGGCCAGGCGGGAAAGGCCCGCGCCCTTGAGGCCGTCAAAGGGGATGTGGTAGGAAATGCCCTTGTCTTCAAAGGCGATGTTCACCTTCACCTGCAGGTCGATTTCCTCAAAGGACACATCCAGGGCAAACCGGCCGGGCTGGTCCAGCTTCACCAGGGCGCTGCTGGCGCCCTCGCGGCTGGCGGAGGAGATGAACTTGATGGTCTCCGCCTCATAGTATTCAGCCGTCAGCAGGGAGTTGGCGATGCCGATGTAGCGGGCGTTGAGCTGGGCTTCCAGGGGCTGCGCCGCCTTGATTTTCTCCTCGTCTGTCTGGGCCTGCTTTACCTGGTCCTTGATGTCCGCGGGGAAGCCCGTGTCAAGGCCCGTCTTCCAGGTGTAGCCGCTCTCCTTGTCATACACGGCGATGACGTCCCGGTCCTCCCGCCAGTAGTACTGCGCGGAGGCGGTTTCATACAGCGGCTCAAAGCCATCAAAATCGGGTTCCGGGATGTCCATTGTGACGGGTTCATAGCGGGTGTCGCGGTTGGTGGGGGCATAGTCCTCCGCCAGCCCGGGCAGGGCAAACAGGCACACCAGGCACAGGGCCAGCAGGCGCTTAAGCGTAGACATTGCGTTTCACCTCCTGGAAGATTGTGCCCAGGAACTGGTAGAGGCGCTCCACCATCACGATGAAGATCAGCGCCACCAGGGCGGCGATGATGATGAACACCACGGTCATCAGCAGGGATTTGACCGTTTCCTTGAAGGAGTAATCATGCACCGTCATCAGGCCCAAAAACAGCGTCGCCAGGGACCACAGGATGCCCACGCCCTCCACCAGGGAGAGGATGAAGGACTCGGAATAGGTCACCCCGTAGGACAGGGCCAGGTTGATGAGCATGGCGAAAAGCAGCGGCAGCAGGGCATAGGCGGGAATCATGTAAATCTGCTTGAGCGTGCCGTCCCCGTCATTGATGGAGGACACCAGCCAGTTGCAGAAAATGAACATGCCCAGCAGCACGAAGAAGCCCGCGGACAGCCCGGCCACGTCGATGTCCTGCACGCGCACGAACTGGTAGATGAACCCCTTGGAGGTCTGGTAGAGGATGAAGGTGACAAAGAAGGCGGCATAGAGGAAGGTGGCCGCGGGCAGGCTGCCGCGCTTTTTGACGCGCAGGTCATAGTAGCCGTCCAGGGGGTGTCGGGCGGTGGTCAGTGCGAACAATACATTGCCCACAAAGGGCGCGGCGGCCAGCCTTGCCCACATTCCGCGCAACAGGCCGCGGATATGCCTCTTTTTATCCAGGCGCCTGATGAGGAGGGCCAGCAGCACAAGGGCGATCAGCGCGATGGCGACCAGGGGCAGGGTCTTTTGCAGCCAGTCGTTGCGCACTTCCCAGAAGGCCTCGGAGTAGTAATGGCGGTTGCCGGCCACCTCAAAGTGGCCCATGGACTGCTCATACTGCCCCTCATGGAACAGGGCGTTGCCCACGCCGTTGTGCGCCAGCACCGACATCTGGTTCAGCCGCAGCGCCTGGTTCCACAGTTCCAGGGAATCCTTGTACCGCCCCTGCTCATACAGGGTCATGGCCTCATAAACGGTGTTCGCATACACGGTGGGCTTGTAGGACTGCAGGTAGCCCTTCATCCCGTCCACCGTCCAGATGTCACCATTTGGGGAGACCGCGATGGAGGGCAGGGAGCCATACAATCCGGAGACGTCCAAGTCGGCCACGTTGGAGCCAAAGGAAAACACCAGCTCCCCGGCCTTGGAGTAAATGGTGACCTTGCCACGCTGCGAGGACACGAAGATGACACCCTCCCCATTCACCGTCACATCGCGCATGTCCTCCTCGCCCCAGGCCGGGGACACGAACATGTTGACGCCGTTGGTGGCGTGCTTTTTGAGGCCGTCCAGCTCAAGGCCCATGGAGGTGGTGTAGACGATGCCCTGCTTGTCCACAAAAACGTTGGAGAAGGTGCCCGGCGCTACATCCACCAGGTTGGCCCGCTGCTCCCTTGTGAAAAGGGCGCGCTGGATGATCTGCTGGATGGAGGGGCGGGAGCGGTTGACGGTGAAATAGCCCAGGAACTCGCCGGTGGGCGCTAGTTGGATGACGCCGGAATAAACGCCCTCGCCGATGATGTAGATGCTGCCGGCCTTGTCCACCGCCACCTTCATGGGTTCGTAGTTGGTGTCGGCAAAGACGGCGGTGTCGGGTTTTAAGAAGGTGTGGTCCAATGCCAGGTCGCCGTCAAAGCGGAAGACGGCCTTGGCGCCGGCGTCGGCCACATACAGTTGGCCTTCTTCGGTCACATACAAGCCGCGCGGCGTCCTGAAGTCCGGGTGGGCCAGCTCCTTCACGACCTGCTCGCGCAGGCTGTCGTACACCAGCACCCGTTTGTTGCCGGTGTCGGCGATGTACAGCAGGCCGCTGTCATCAAAAAACAGGTCCTCGGGGCTATTGAGCCCCAGGCTGGAGATGGTCTTGTCGGGCAGGTAGGCGTCCTGGGTGCGCACCAGGGTCATCGTGTCATCCACCGTGTAGGTAAAGCTGGTGGCCTGGACGGCAAAGGCGCTTGTGGCCTGCAAGGAGGCCAGCAGCACCAGCAAAAGAGCGAGGGTTTTCTTCACGCGCGGCCTCCTTTCATTTGATGCCCGAATGGCTCATGGTGTTCATCACCTGGGACTGCATCACGATAAAGATAATCAAATTGGGCAAAAACAGGATGACAGAGGCCGCGGCCACCATGCCCGCGCCCGCCACCGCGTTGTTGGTGGAGATGGAGTTAAGGTAGAAGGCCAGGGTGCGCAGCGTGTCATCGGTGATGAAGTTGTTGGAGGCCTCCACCGAGCCCCAGACCGCCTGGAAGGTCAATACCACCGCGGTGGCCAGGGCCGGGCGTGTCAGGGGGATGATGATGCGGCGGATGATGGTCAAATCATTGGCGCCGTCCACCACCGCGGCCTCGATCAGGGCGTCTGGGATCTGGTCCACAAACTGCTTCACCAGAAACAACACCACGGGCATGGCCAACAGCGGCATGATCTGCGCCCAGAAGGTGTTGAACATGCCGGAGTTCATGATGACCAGGTAGCGCGGCACGGCCACCGCGGTGGGCACAAACATCAGCGCCAGCTGGTTGATGGCAAACAGCTTCTCCTTGCCCCGGAAGCGCTTTTTGCTCAGGGCATAGGCGCCGGTCACCGAGATCACCAGGTTCATCAGCACCGTCAGCAGCGTGATCACAACCGAGTTGAGCAGGTAGCGGGACATCGGCACGCCGGTGGAGCCCGACAGCGACAGCAGGTCGCGGAAGTTGTTGATGGTGGGGTTCTTCACAATCACCCGGGGCGGGAAGGCGAACAGCTCGCCCAGGGGCATGAAGGCCCGGTTGATGATCATCACCACCGGGATGATCATGAACATCGCCAGGGGGATGAGGATGAAATAGAACTTGAGCTGGCCCAGGGAGAAGCGTGTGGGGTTGATGCGGGAGCCCTGGTAGCCTCCTTTTTTGGCTTTTTTGGGCTTAGTCAGTTGTTTGCTCATGATTCCACCTCCTCGCGTTCCCCAAAGAAGCGGTGGGCCAGGCGGTTGAACAGGTAGACCACCATCAGCAGCACCACCGACAGCGCCGCCGCGTAGCCCATCTCATAGCGGATGAAGCCAAAGTCGTCGATGTGGTTGGTGATGAGCTGGCCGGAGTATTCCGGCGTCGGGTTGGCGCCGGACAGGGTGACGCCAATCCAGCCCATGTTGAAGGCGTTGACGATGGCCATCACCGCGCCAAACAGCATCTGAGGCTTCATCGAGGGCACGGTGATGTAGATGATTTCCTGGAAGCGGTTGCGCATGCCGTCGACATAGGCGGCCTCGTACAGCTCCTGGTTGATGTTGAGGATGCCCGAAATCATCGCCAGAAAGCCGATGCCCATGGCCGACCAGAGGGACACCAGGATCATGATGCCCATGAAGTGGTTGGGGGTTAATAAAAATTGCAGCGGCTGGTCAATCACGCCCAGCTCCATCAGCAGGTAGTTAACAATGCCGCGCTGGTCGCCGGAGAAGATGGCGCGCCAGACCACGCCGATAAAGACCGAGCCCAGCATGGAGGGAGTGTACACCGCCAGGGCCAGCACGGTGCGCGGGCCCTTGGGCAATTGTGTCAGCATCCAGGCGATCAGGAAGGACAGCACATAGCCGCCCGGGCCCACCACCAGGGCATAGAGGAAGGTGTTGGGCAGGACGTTCTTCAAAAAGACTGTGTCCTGGGTGAACAGGGTGATGTAGTTGAGGAAGCCGGTGAAGCTGGGTGGGTTGATGACATCAAAATAGGTGAAGGACAGGCCCATCGCCATCACAACCGGCATCAGGATGAACAGGATGAAGGGCAGGGCATAGGGCACCAGCAGGGCGTAGGCGCCGGCGTCCCGTTTGAGGCGGGCCTTCTCTTCGCGCTTTGACAGGCGGTGTGGCTTAGTCGTCATGGCCGGCCTCCTTGTGCTGGGCAATCTGCGCCGCGATCCAGTCCACGTCCCGCACCACATAGGGCTTCACTAAATTGCCTTCCTGATCCATGAAGCCAAGCTCCTGCAGCTTCTTGCGGATTTCGCGGTTGACGGCGATCACCTTCTCATCCGCCGCCACCTGGGCGGAGACGCCGCGGGCAATCATGTTGTTCCAGATGTCGGAGATGGAGCGCTCCACCATGTACTGCCCGGGAGAGCGCGGCACGTCCCGCAGCCAGGGCGCCATCCCCAGGATGACATCCTTGTCCGAGCGGTCAATGGGCGCGTCCTTGAGGGCGGTCAAATTGGCCGACAGCCAGAGGAAGGCGTCGCCGTAGGTGGAGGTCAGGGTGTGGCCGTAGCGTACCTGGGTGTCCGCCTGGGTCCACCACTTGAGGAATTCCCAGGATTCTTCGGCCATGTCGGTATCGCCGAAAATCAGGGCGCCCTGGCCGTTGGAGACATACCAGCGCTGGATGTCGCCGTGTTCATCCACGGTGCCCGGGTAGGGGGCCAGCGCCCAGCGGCCCTGCAACTCCGGCGCGCCGTTTTTAAGAAGGATGTATTCCGTGGCGTCCATGATGCCAATGGGCAGCACCGAGTAGCGGAAGGAGTTGAAGAAGGAATTGACCTGGCGGTCCAGGGAATAGGCCAAAAACAGGTTGCCCAGCGCCTGGATGCCCGCGACCGCCTCGGGCTGGTCAATGGCGGTGCGCAGGCCGTCGCTCTGGTACAGGCTGCCGCCGTGCTGGTAGATGAAGGGCGTGGTCTGGTAAAACCACTTGTAGCCCACGCCGGTGGCGATGTTGTGGTAGAAGTTCATCCCGTAGCGCTGCAACTGCGGCAGCAGGCCTATTACCTCGTCCCAGGTGTCGGGCACCGCAAAGCCCAGGCCCTCAAAAATGTCCCGGCGATAGACCAGGGCGTTGAAATCCATGGTCTCGGGCATGGCGTATACGCCGTCGTTGAACAGATAGGGCACCATGGCGCCCGGGGCGAAGCGGCCGGCCACCTGCCAGAAATCCTCAAACTGTGTCAGGTCATAGAGGGCGCCGCGGCTGGCCAGGTCAAAGGGCATGTAGGACAGCAGGCCCATCGCCACATCCGGCGCGCTGCCCGCGGCTGCGGACAGGGTGAGCTTGCCGGCGTCGGGCATCGCGGACACCTTGACCGGGATGCCGGTCTTCTTGGTAAACTCGGTGTCCGCCATCTTTTGCAGCACGTCCACATGCGTCAGCGCCCGGTTGACCCAGATGTCCAGGGTGCCTTCCGGGATGCCGGCGGGGCGGTACTTGCGGTTTGAAAAGGAGGCGTTCAGCCTTGCGATGCCGTTTGACAGCTTGCGGATGAGCCCCGCGTCCGCGGGCGGGATGTCCCCCTGCCCCAGGTAGAGCATGTCCAGGCTCAGCTCGTTCTGGCTCAGAGCCGAGGCAAAGGTGGTCAGCGCCGAGAGCATGGAGTTGTCCCGCCCGGTCAGGCTCTCCAGGTACAGGGCGATCTCGTCCGGATACTCGGCCACCTGGTCCAAAAACTGGCCCGCGCGGTCCAGGTCGGCCAGCAGGGCCGCGGACTCCGCGGAGACATGCTGGTAGCTTTCATAGCGCATCTCGTCCATCAGGGTCTGATAGGCAGCCAGGTAGTCCGGGATCTCGGGCATCACGCGGGTCATGCGCCAGGTGCGCTGGCGGTCGGCCTCCGGCCCCGCCACCTTGGTGATGTCCAGCGCCAGGCGGGTGATGTGTTCGCTTAATAACCTGGCCAGGCGCCAAGTGCGCATCAGGGGCTCCATCTCAAGGCTCAGTCCCAGGCTGTGGCTGCCCTTGGATAAATAAAACCGGTAGGGCGTGCCGTCCGGTCCGGCCAGGGTGTGGTTCACCCAGGCTTCCCCGGTGTCGGGCAGGGCGTAGGCGGCGGCCTCCAGAAAGGGCAGCTCGCCGTCAATGGACAGCCCGATGTAGGCGTTGAGGTCCTGCCGCCTGTTCTTCATCCGCAGGCGCAGGCTGTACAGCCCGTCCTCCGGCGCTTCCACCCGGAAGACGGCCTGGCTGCCCGGCTGGGTGAACTGCAGGATGTTCAGCAGCTTGCTGGTCGGGTCCTGGGGGTGCATGGCCGGGTTCTCTTCCGACAGCAGCAGCACTTGGGAGGAGTTTTTTTCGGTGTAGTCAATCGCGTTGACCGCGATCAGACCGCCTTCCTTCTGCCCCATGTGCCGCTGGGAATAGTCCGCGTAGCGCGGCGTTTCCTGAAGCGTTTGCGCGGTCAGCTCGCCCAGCCACAGGCCGTCGTTTGAGATGTTGGTGATTTCTACCAGGTTCTCCCCGGCCTGAAGCGGAAAGCGCAGGGGACCGGCCGTGCTGCGCAGGCTGCCTTTGAGGGCTTCCTTCCTTATGCCATCCATCCGGATTTGCGCGGGCACGCTCTGGTCGCCGTAGCTGTCCAGCGGAAAATCCTTGGTCTCATCCCGCCAGTACAGGGGCAGCAGCAGGTTGTTCATCTCGGAATAGGCCGCCTGGCCGTTGATGGTGAGGGCGATGATGAAGTCCGACAGCGTCTGGCTGCGGGGCTGGTAGGCCAGCGTCAGGCTGTACCAGCCTGCTTCCGGCACGCTTAGCAGGTAGCGGGCGCTGTCGCGGTAGTTGAGCGCCTCCGTGCTGTTAGGCTGGGCGCTAGCCGTGTGCGCGCCGGCGGCGTCCGGGATGTCCAGGTCGGCATAGAAGGTTTCCCGCAAGGTGAGGGAGGATTGCAGCAAGCCGGCGGCGGCTTGCACCTTGCTCGCCTCCGGCCGCGCCGGGACGGGTGCGGCGGCCTTGGGCCACAGAAAAAAGGCGCCCGCTATGAGGGCGATGACGATCAGCCATAGCAGGGCCTTCTTCATGGGCACATCCCTTCCTTTGTCCTTTAAAGATGGGGCGCGGCAGGGCCATCCCCGCCGCGCCCTCAAGGTTTGGCTTGTTTTGTTGCTTAGAAGTCCGCGTCGGTGAAGCCGTAGTAGCGCGTCAGGCCGTTCTTCAGCTCGGTCTCAGCCTGCACAAAGCGGTTGTTGACATTGCGGTTCCAGTCGGCCAGCTTGGACTTGACGGTGTCCAGCCAGTTGGCGTCCGTGGTGCCCGCGCCCGCCACTTCGGCGTTGGCGATGTTGAGCCACTCATAGAGGTTGGCGGTCTGGGTGCCATCCACCTGGACGTAGAAGGGATAGGTCTTGTCGGAGATGTCCCACATCTCGCCCTTCTCCCACAGCTCCAGCACGTACTGGAAGCCGGGCATCTTGTCCTTGTCGGCATAGCGCTGGTGGCTGGGGGTGGCATACCAGATGTCCATCTGCGTCTGGAAGGCGTCGCCCGTCACCAGGGGGAAGGAGTCGTTCAAGGCGCTGCGCAGGGCGCCGGCGTTGGAGAACTGCTGGTCGGCGCGGGCCTGCATGGCCTCGGTTGAGCCGGCCCAGAAGGAGCTAAAGGCATAGGCCAGGGAGAATTTGGCCAGCTCTTCCTCGCTCCAGGCGGGGTTGTTGTCGTCCATGGCGTAGTTGTGCACGGCCATGGGGTCAATCACAAGGCCCACGGTGTTGCCGCGGTAGGGGGTGGCGGGGCGGGGATAGATGTCCCAGTCGGCGCTTTCAACGGCGTTGACCACCCAGTTGCCCGCCTCGTCCTTGCCGCCGGTGGCGGCAGCCAGCATCCAGGGATCGCCGTCCAGGGTCAGGACGTAGTTGCGGCAGAAGAAGCGGAAGCCCCACCACCAGCCGTCATCCATGATTTCCGTGGGCACATTGCCCAGGCCGTTTTGCGGCCAGACGGCGCTGGCGGCCCACTGGGGCAGGTAAGCCAGGAGGTTGGCCACCTGTTCGCTGGCCAGGTTCACGCGGTCGCCTTCGCCTTTGTAGTGGCTCATGGAATAGGCCATGTCATCGCTGCCGGTCATGATGAAGGACAAGGGGGTGTCCATGGCGCCCCAGAAGGTCTTGTTGTCGCCGGCGGTGGCAATCGCGGTGTAGTCGTCGATGTCCCAGTCCGGGTCGGGCACGTCGATGTTGTTGTTCTCGGCCAGTTCCTTGTTGACCCAGACGCCCCAGGGCTGCATGAACTGCGGCAGGCCACCCTGGAAACCATAGTAGTTCATCATGTTCATGATGGCGGGGTTGAAGGTCTGGTAGAGGGGGTCATTCTGGAAGGCGGACAGGTCGGCCACCAGGCCCTTGGTGACATCGCCCACCAGGTCGGTGGAGGCGTAGATGTCCGGGTATTTGCCGTGCTCGGCCTTGAAGTTTTCCATTTCCTGCTGCCAGGAGGTGTTGTTGCCGTGCGGGTCGTCAATCTTGGCCCACAGGTTCACCTTGACATTGGGATACATCGCGTTGAAGGCCTTGGCCATGGCGTAGACGGCGGCCACGTTCTGGGAGGTGATGTCCTCGGGCTTCCAGTCTTTCTTGCCCAGGTCTTCATGGTAGATGCTGTCGCCGGACCAGACCATGATGTCCAGTGAACCGTTGACATTGGGGTCCAGGGTTTTGTAGTAGGGTGTTGCGTCCGCCGCCAGGGCAGGCAGCAGGCCCAGGGTCATCACGATGGCCACCAACAGGCCAATCCAGCGTTTGGTTCCCCGCATGTGAGAGTTCCTCCTTGTTGTTTACTTGTCGTTTATGGGTCAGATTACCTGGATAATAGCATGCGTGTCCGCGGAACGCAATAGAAAAAATCGTTTTTATTTTCCAAAGATGTCCGCAAGACGCCTTTCTTCGCCCGAAATGGCCATGAATGGCTGATGAAAGCCGGTTTCTGCTAAATAATTTACAAAATATTCCGCTGATTGGATGTTTTTCCGCCCGATTGCACATGAAAATAGAAAAAACGATTTTTTCTTTGGGTTCCATGCCAGCCGCTCCGCCGTGCGCGCTGCTGGAGGCGGGTGCGTGATTTATTGCGCGGAGGATTTGCCTTCCCCGGCAAAATCGCTTATACTGGTTGTGTTGCCGCCGGGCACAGTTCTTGTTTCATTCCGTTAGGCCATTGAAGGGATGAAGCCAAGGGCTTTTTTATTTTGAAGGGGGAAGAACACCGCATGCTGGACAGCAGGCCATCCCGAATCTTTAAAACCTACGCCATCCCGCAGATGCTGGGCCTGGTGTTTAACTCCATGTACTTCATTGTCGATGGCATGTTCATCGGCAACCGCCTGGGCCGGGACGCGCTGGCGGCGGTGGCCATCGCCGTGCCGGTGATTGAGGTGCTGATTGCCCTGTCCCTGGCCTTGACCGGGGGCGCCAGCATCCTGATTGGCCGCAGCCTGGGGCGGGGCAAGCCTGAAGCGGCCAGGCGCCTGATGATGTCGTCGCTTATGATGGCCTCCCTCCTGGGGCTTGTGACCCTGGCTGTCGGGCAGTTTTTCACCGCGCCGCTCGCGCGATTGCTGGGCGCTACGCCGGAAATCCTGCTGATGGCGGTGGACTACCTGCGATTGATCCTGCTGTTTTCGCCGGTGCTGGTCTTCAGCTTTCTCCTGGGCGGCCTCATGCGCGGCGACGGCAAGCCCCGCCTGGCCATGGCGGCCATGACCCTGGGCGCGCTTACCAACATCGTGCTGGATTATGTGTTCATGTATCCCCTGGACATGGGCATCAAGGGGGCGGCCCTGGCAACCGGCTTGGGGCCGGTGGTCAGCGTGCTGATTCTGCTGCCGCGTTTTTTCACCCGCAAAGGCCATTTGTATTTCTGCCGCGCCCGGCTGAAGTTGAAGGAAGCGGGGCAGATGCTGGTGCTGGGCTTCCCGGGCTTCATCCTGGAGTTCACCATCGGCCTCATCACCCTGTTTTATAACCTGGCCATCCTGCGGGAGGGCTACGGCGAGGTGGGCCTGGCCGCCTACCTGCTCATCGGCTATCTGATGCTGCTCATGCTGACCGTCTTCCTGGGGCTTGCAGAAGGCCTGCAGCCGGCCTTTGCCTACCTGTTTGGCGCGGGGGACCGGGCACGCTTGCAGGCGCTCAAACAATATTCCATCACCGCGGTTTTGTCGCTGGGCATCCTCCTCTCCCTGCTCATCATCCTCTTTTCCGGCGGCTTTTTCAGCCTGTTTACCGGCGATGACCCGGCGCTCATCAGCTTTGCCGCCACCCAGTCCCGCGCCTATTTCAGCGGCATGTTCCTGTCGGGCTTCAACATCTTGCTCATCATCTACTGGCAGTCCACCGGCTTTGCGGGCAAGGCGCTGTACACCTCCCTGCTGCGCAGCCTGGCGCTGCCGCCCCTGCTGCTGTTTGTGCTGCCCGGGCTTCTTGGCAGCCATGTCATTTGGTTTGCCCATCCCATCAGCGAGGCCGTCACCGCGGTCATCACCCTGCTGATCATGCTGCGCCTGCGCTCCCAAAACTTCCAGCCCGCGCTTGTCAAGGAAGGGGCGCCGTCATGAGGAAGATGGGCAAAGCCCGGGACCTTGCCTGGCTGTTCTTCATCAACCTCTTCATCTCCGCCTTCACCTTTGGCGGCGGCTATGTGGTGGTGCCCATGATCCGTCGCTACTACGT
>JAAYLK010000042.1 GCA_012521895.1 Clostridiales bacterium | reverse complement strand
TCCCGAAGTTTGACAATGATCTGTTCCACCGTGTACTTCTTTTGCGCCATTTCTTCCAGCTCCTTTGTTTTGTTGATTATATCTCAACTAACTCTGAAACTGGCACAAGGATCGGGGGGCAGGTCACAGGCCCATTCCCTCTCCCAGATCCCTGTTGTCTTCAAAGATATCCCGCAGATCCATGGTGACACCATATTCCCCATGATAGCTGTAAGCGCTGACACCGCGCTTGGGCAGTTTTTTTCTCATAGCCATTGCTTTCCTCCTTCAGCAGATTGGGTCAATCAGGGCACTTGGCCCCTATCACCACTTTACTGTTTTGCAGGAGGATTGCTTGACAGTTTTTGTGCAAATATGCGGTTAATCTTAAGGTCTTGACTCAAATAGGGAAGCCGGAACAAAATATGCACAGGATTTTTTGCTGTTGCAAAGCCCATGAATCCTCTGCCAGCAACGGCCTATCATCTTTCCGGAAGATGCAGGAAACAGGATCCAAACCCTCTCTTATTATACAAAATTGAAGCCAAACTATCGACGCGTTGATATGATTGTTACATCTATAAACATAGGATACTATTTTCAAGATGCGCCGAATAATTCAGAATAATGAAAATTGATCCTATTAATGACGGAACAAGGATGAGAGGCACGAAAACAATTAGCAACTTATGAAGGATACGTAGTCTTCCCCACGCTTGAGAGATGTAATTTCTCTCCTTCCCAATACTTTGCATTTGAGTACCTCCAATTGCCTATCGAGCTTAATCAGTGATTCAAAAGGTATTTGCTATTCTCTTAGGCTCTCCTTCTTGCGCTTGAATCAACAAATCAATACAATTCATGCGTCAGATAAACCATTTCTTCCCATATGAACACAAAAGTCTGGCCCTGCAGGTAGACCAAATCCATAGCGCCATCAGCATCATAGATTTTGGTATCAGTCGAAACACAACAACTCTTTCTCTTTTGTTGATTGCTACAGCCTGTCTTGTTGCTGCAGACGCTCCAGCAGCCTTCTGGCCTCATACAACATGATGTCCTCGGGATCATCTGCCAAGTACTCTCTGAGCAGTTGCGCATCCAACTGCTGCACGCCCTGCAGGAAGCGAAGCGCCCCTTTCCGCCACCTGGCGCTTTCTGTAAGAAAGGCCTGGTTGTCGCAATCCTCCAGCTTCATCAGGCTGGCTGCACGCTGCTGGGCCCATGCCTGCAGGGCGCTGTCACTGCCTGCCTCCACCAGGGCCAGAAATTCCCAATGGCGGCTCGCCTCCGGGTCATCCTCCGGAAACTGCTCCCCATGCCGGGTGAGCACGGACCGGTAGCACAATTCCCGCAGGGCGCTGACCCCGGCCAGGTGCTCCGCACCCAACAGGTCGCTGACTGCCCGGGCGAAGCTGGCCTCCGGGTCATAGGTGGCGCCGTCATTCAGGTATTCACCAAAGGTAAACAAGGCCAGCATCGAGGACTCCTGGTATTCCATGGGGTTCACCACCAGGCCTTCAGCATGCAGCGCCAGGTCCGGCGCCCGGTTGATAATGGGCGCGATGTGGAATTCCCGGGTCATGTTGGCATCATTGACGGGATAGTTGTCCCAATACAGTGGCTTTTTGCCGGTGAGAGACTGGAAATGCCGCGCATTGTCCAGATTCAACTCATGGGCACAAATGGTATAGCCAGTGTAGAGGATGGCCACATCCGGTGGCATGGCCTGGCCAAAGGGGCCCAGATAGCCCTTGCTGCCGTCCCCCCAGTATTCTGTGGGGCATACCATGAACCGGATGTCCGGATCCATTTCCTTCAGGGCAGCATAAGTCCGTAAAGCCAGGTCGATGTGGGCGTTCAGCAGCGTTCCGAACTGTGCCTGATCCTCTGGATCCTGGAGCACCTCCGGTACATCATCAAACAGCAGAACGAAACTTCGGATGCCCAGGGAATAAAGCTGGCGGTATTTGTCCATCAGGGCTTCAAAATCAGAAGCGCTGCCAAAAACCATGGAAAAGCAAGGCGCCAGCATACAAACCAGGTCCATGCCTGTTTGATCACAGGCTTCCTTCAGCTGGCGCAGGCGGGCAAGGTCAGCTGCCTGATAGGGGTCCCGCCACCGGGCGCAGACCAGGGGCTCGTCCTTGGGGCCGTAAAAATAGGCGTTGAAACCCAGCCTGGCCAGGCGGTGAATGACAGAGAGGCGCATCTCCCAGGTCCAGGGATTGCCATAAAAGCCTTCCACCAGGCCTCTGATGGCGAACTGCATTTTGTTCATGTCCATGCTTTCTCACCAGCCATATTGTTCCGGCCCCCAGGGCTTGGTCACCAACTCCTGCCTGGGGTAGATCAGGGTTCTGTCCGGCACGTCCCGGTCCAGGATGGTGCCGGCGCCCACCACGCTGTAGCAGCCCACCTTTTTCCCTGGCCAGAAGGTGACGTTGACCCCGGTGCGGCAGAAATCCCCGATGTAGGTGGCGTCAGCGTCTGTTGCGGGGTATTCACGCCGGCCCTTAACCCGGTGGGCAGTGCGTCCATCGTCAAAGCGCAGGCTGCCGCAGACCGTGGCAGCGCCGATGTCGCTGCGCTCCCCAACGATGCCGAAGATGTGCATGTAATGGTAGAGGTACACACCGTCGAAAATCACCCCCCACAGCTCGGCTGCATGGTTGATGACGCAGTGGTTCCCCACCACAGCCCCTTCATCCACAAAGCAGGCGTTGGTGATGGTGCAGCCCTGGCCAATGACGTTGTTGCCCATCAGCAGGGCCCCGTTGTCAATCACCGTGTCATCCCCAATGACAGCAGGGCCGGCGATGATGACGTTGCGGCCGATTTTGCTGTTGCGGCCCAGCCGCACATATCCGCGCAGGTCAGCGCTGGGATCGATGGAAGCGCCTTCCATCAGCTCATGTCCGGACAAGGCGCTGCACAGTTGCCCTGCTTTGATGCGGTTGGCCCGCAGGATATCCCAGGGGCGGTCCAGATCCACTGCCTCGTCTGCCTGGCATTGAAAGGCCAGCAGCTGGGTTTCCGCCATCATTTGGGCCACCGACTGCTCGAGGAAGGCTTCCAGGGGGCTCATGACGCCCACTGGCACTTGTCGGAAGTACCCCGGATTTCCTTCCAGATGCTTCACCAGCCGCCGGTCACAGGCAATGCCGGCAAAGGCCATGTGGGGGCCGCTTCGGGGATGGCCGGTAATGCCTGTGACCCTGCCTGCATCCACCTCCACAGCAATGCCGTCGGTGGATGGATACAGGAAAAGAAGGGGCTGCGAACTTGTGCTTGCCTGCTCCAGGAAGCCTTTCAGGGCATTTTTGGCGTACAGCACATCGCCGTACAGCACCACAAAGTCCTCCTCTGTTGTGGCCGCCAGGGCGTTTAGCAAAGTCTGGGCAGCGCCCTTTGATTGCCCCACATCCATAACATGGACCCGGTCTTCGTGAGCGAACAGGCCTTCGTACTGACCGGGGAAGGATCCGGCTGCAATCAGCACCTGGCTGATTCCCAGGTCCAGCAGGTCCTCCACCGTGTGCTGGATCAGGGGCCGGGCAGCAACAGGGATCATGGCTTTGGGCCGGATGGTGGCATAAGGCCACATCTTGCTGCCCTCGCCTGCGCATAAAAGGATGCAAGTGCGCATGTTCTTTCGTCCTTTCTGGGGCATTTCCCTATTCCTTGACCGCGCCCAGCATGATACCGCTGATGAAGTAGCGCTGGAAGAAGGGGTAGATGAGGATGATGGGCACGGTGGTAACCACCGTGATGGACAGCCGCAGCGTCAGTGGCGTGGCCTGGCGGTTGGACATTTTCAGGGCATCCAGCGTGCTGGTCACCCGGATGGAGCTGGCCTGGTCCAGCATGTCTTTCAGGTGCATCTGCAGGGTCCACAGGTGCAGGCTGTTGTAGTTGTACAGGTAGGTGTCATACCAGGCGTTCCACTGGGTGACCCCGATGAAGATGGCGATGGTGGCCAGAATGGGCAGCATCAGGGGCAGCATCAGGCGAAAGAAGATTTGCACCTCGTTTGCGCCGTCAATTTTTGCGCTCTCTTCCATGGATGCCGGGATGTTCTGAATATAGGCCTTCACCAGGATCATCTCATAGACCGAGACCACGCTCGGCAGAATATACACCCAGAAGCTGTTGGTGAGGCCCAGGCCGTCTACCAACAGGAAGGTGGGGATGATGCCGGCATTGAAGTACATGGTGAATACAAAGAAAGGCACCCAGAACCTGGCCCCCTTCAGGTCCCTGTGGGACAGCACATAACCCACCATAGAGGTACACAGCACGGTGACCAGCACCCCCAGCACCGTGCGGGCCAGGGAAATCATCAGGGGGTTGAAAAGGTTGAGGGTGTCAAAGATGATCTGGTAGTTGGCCAGGGTCAATTCCCCCGGCAGCAGGTAGATGGGCCGCACGTTCAGGACGCTGGCATGGGTCAGGGAGGCAATGAGCACGTAATACAGCGGGTAGATGCTCAGCAGCACCACCAGCAGCAGGCACAGCACGATGAAGCCGTCCAGCAGGACGTTGTGAAACCCGGTGTGCCGGCGAAGGGCGTGTTTTTTCATGGCCTTCCTACCTTAACAGTTCAATGCCGGAAAATTTCCTGGCCACCCGGTTGGCAATCACCAGCAGGCCCAGGCCCAGCAAGGTCTTGAACATCCCCACCGCCGTGGCATATCCATAACGCAGTTTGCCCACCCCCATCTGGAAGGTGTAGGTGTCCAGCACAATGGACCAGTCCCGGTTGGTGGAGCTGCCGATGAGAAAATAAGGGTCAAATCCTGAGAGAATCCACCCAGTGTTCATGATGATGATGATGCCCACAATGGGCAGGATGGCGGGCAGGGTGACATAAGCAATCTGCTGCAGCCTGCTGGCACCGTCAATCATGGCGGCCTCGTACAGGTCCGGGTTCACCGAGGAGATGGCGGCCAGGTAGATGATGGACTCCCAGCCCACACTTTTCCACAGCTGAACCCCAGTGATTAAGGCGGGGAAATACCGGGACTCCTGCAAAAAGCCCAGAGGCCTGTCTGAGAGGCCCAAGTTTGCCAGCAGGGTGTTGACGATGCCGCCGTCCATGGAGAAGAAGGTCTGCACCAGGGAAGCCACCACCACCCAGGAGATAAAATGGGGAAGGTAGCTGACCGTCTGCACCATTTTCCGGAAGCGTGCAGAGCGGGTTTCTGCCAGCATCAGGGCCAGCAGCACCGCCAGGGGCGTGAGCAGACCCAGGAACAGCAGGTTCAGGGTCAGGGTGTTGCGGATGACCAGCAGGAAATCGGGGCTGCTGATGAAATCTGCGAAATTTTTGTACAGCGGGCTTAAAAA
Source organism: Clostridiales bacterium (assembly GCA_012521895.1). Taxonomy (GTDB): domain Bacteria; phylum Bacillota; class Clostridia; order Christensenellales; family Aristaeellaceae; genus UBA6115. Next base: position 9,037 of record JAAYLK010000042.1, on the reverse strand, counting down.
GGGCAGCAGGAAGATGCTGTCGCTGGGGCCGTAGTTCTTGAAGGCCAAAACCCAGCCAAACATGGGGAAATAGGCAAAGACAAACAGCCACACCGCAAAAGGCATCAGCATCCCAAAGAGGTAGCGCTGCCTATACACCGTCCTGTCTGTAAGGGCAACCAGCACCAGGGACAGAATCACGCTTAGCAGGAAGATGTAGAAGGAATAGGCCGGACGCAGCTGAAACTGCCGGACATTGGTGGCAATCATGGCGATGTTGATGTAAGCAAAGACAAAGCTGACAGTGACAAAGGCGGACAGCAAAAGGAGCGCGATGGGCAGCCCTGTGCGCCGCTTTTTGTCCAGCAGCAGGTGCAGCATAGCCCCCATCAGGGGCAGGGCGCAGGCTGCAAACAGGATGCGCCCAGGCAAGGCCGAGGCGTCTGACAGACGCAGGCTGTCCTCTGTGATGGTGACGCCGGGCACCTCCTGCTTGGCGTAATCAAACAGGCTTGTATAGGCATCCGTGGGCAGGGCAACCTGACCCCGGGCCAGGCTGAACAGGGAGATTTGCACGCTGCTTTGCTCCTGGCCGCGCCGGATGTTGCTCAGCCGGATGCCCGGCAGAAAGAGGCTGATCAGGCCAATCCCTGTCAATACCAGGGCCAGAAGACGCGCCTTATGGGCATTTGCCACTTTCATTTGGATTCATGCTCCTGATGAGGTCCCTGTCAGCCGCCGGCAGCCTTGTCAGAACTGCCGGCGGCATCGGTTGCGGGCTTAATGCTCAAAGCCCACTGCTTCCATGGTTTCGTTGATGAAGTCCAGGTTTTCAGTCCACAGCTGCTCGTAGTAATTGGACAGGCGCTCATAGCCGGGCACACCGTCCAGGACGCCGATGGAGTCCAGCTTGTTCTGACAGGCCTGCACCTGGGCCTCAAACTCCTCCTCGGTGGGCGCCATGATGAGCTTGGCCAGGTATTCGCTGAACAGGGTCAAGCGCATTTCTTCCCGGATGATGGACAACTCCTCGGGCAGGTGGATGCCCTGGGCAAAGGCGATCCATTCGCAGCCGATGTTGTAGTCCTTGCTCCTGGTGATTTCGCCGCGGAAGGTCTGGTTGGTCTCCTTTAGCATGGCTTTCATGGCATCCGTGTAGCCCACGGTGGTGAACTCAGGATCAACGGAGTAGTCAAAGGGCTGGTTGTTGTTGGGGTTGATGCCCCGGCGGCCCCAGTAGGGGGACAGGATGGAGATGCCCGTGGCCCAGCGGGTGGCCTGGGTATCGCTTTGCATGGCAGCCATGAAATCCTCATGCATGTGGTATTTGCCATCCACAAAGTCAAAGGTCTCTCCTTCCAGGCCCCGGCCAATCAGTTCCTGGCCCCGGTCTGAGAGGAGGAAGTCCAGCATCTCCATGGTGCGCTCGGGATACTCGTTGGTGATGGGGATCATGGTCCAGGTGCGGCCGCTGTCCTCTGCATACATGTAATACCACATGGGCAGCCCCTCATAGCCGTCCGCTCTGGGTGCGTAGGCATTGTAGATCCAGTCCGGATTGCCGTTGGTGTTGAAGTAGGATTCAGCGCTGCCGATGTCATTGCCGCCGATGTGGCCGAAAAACCTGCCGGAATTGTAGCCGGAGATGGCATCGTCATACAGTTTGTTGAAGGCATCCGGGTCAAAGAGGCCTTCCCGGTAAAGCTTGTTGTACCAGCGGGCAGCAGTGTAGTACACCATGGTGTCCTCAGGCGCGCCCAGGGTGATGGCCTTGCCGGAATAATCCGGGGTGTAATAGACGCCGTCCAGGTTGTAGATGCCCTGACCGGAGGTCCAGGGCATCATCAGGCCCCATTCAAAGCCCCAGGTTTCCTTCAGGAAGCCGGTCAGCACCAGGCTGCTCTGGCCGTCGGGGGTAGTGGGGAATTTTTCCTTCATGGCCTTCAAGGCCTCGTAGACATCGGTCATGTTGTTGATGTCGGGGTTCCCGATTTCCTTCATCATGTCATAGCGCAGCCAGACGCCCCATTCCGCTTCTCCCAGCACATGGGTGCCTTCGTCGCCGCCTGCATCCAGGGCCATGGCAGTCAGCTTGTCCTCCGGGCCCAGCATCAGCTTGTCACGCCAGATGGGCATGAAGCGCTCATATCGTTTGTAGACATCAGGCGCATGCTCCTTGGCCAGGGCTTCCAGGTCATACAGCTTGCCGGAAGCCAGCATGTTCTGCACATAGTCGTGGCCCATGGTGCCAATGAAAATGTCCGGGTAGTTGCCGGTGGCCATCATCAGCGCCGCCTGCTCGGGGACAGTGGATCCGGTGGATTTAAGGTATTTCAGCTGAATGCCCAGCTCCTCCCGGATCACCTGGGCAACCCGGTCCTGGGCATAACCGTTGGCATCGGCAGAGTTGGCGTCATTTTCCAGGGTGAAGATGGTCAGTTCAATCAGCTCCCTGTCCTCGGCCAGGGCCGTGGTCACAGGAGAGAAGGCGCTGGCTGCCAGCATCAGGCAAACCAAAAGCATCAGGGTCCTTTTCATGATTTCCTACCTCCGTTTTGTTTGGGCATACGCCCAGGTGTTGATGGTCGATGGGAAGGGTCGTCCAAGGGATCAGGTCATTCTGTCTGGGACTGGGGGTTGCTCAGGTCGCGGATCCACAGGTTTCTGAGTGTTCTGGCAGCGCCTCTGCTCACCTGGGACAGGGAGCCGCCGGTCATGCGCACCTTGGGTCTGTGCAGGGAATCCTCCCAGGCGATTTCCTTCATTTTGTCCGTGACAAGGTTGGCAAACTGCGCCTTGTCTTCATCGTTCAGGTAGGTGCAGTCAATGACGAACACATGGGGGTCAATGATCCACCCCAGGGCATCAAGCATGCGGGCCGTCTCATCCGCCAAGCGGTTCAGGGCTGCCTGATACAACTCCGGCTTGGCTGTGCGCCGCTGCGCCATCAGGTCCCGGTTGGTTTTCACCTGCTCTGGATCCAGGCCCAACAGCAGGGAAAAGGCCGCCATGGAGGTCCGGCTTTCAAAGGTTCCGCGGACGCCGCTGTCCAGCTGGCCGATGTCGCCGGTCATGGCATTCAGGCCCCGAAGGATGGTGCCGTCATGCACAACGGCACCGCCCACACCCTCGTCCAGGTGCAGATAGAACATCAGGGTGCCGCTGCCGCTGGGGGCATACTCCATACTGTCCTGGACAGCGAACTTCACATCTTCATCCACAAAGATTCTGCTATGTCCCAGTATGTCCTGCACCAGGGCCTTCAGGGGGATGTCGCCCAGCTCCGGGATGCGTTTGTTCACCACCCGGTCCCGATGCGCGTCGTAAGGCCCGGGAACAGCGATGGCAATGCCAAGAACACGGTTGCCAAGGTCCGACAGAACCTGCTGGTGCTTCTTCAAAAACGCTTCCAGGTTCTCCTGATAACTGTTTGCGGGGTCGTACGGGAACATGCTGGTGTCCCCCAGCTGACTGCCGTCCAGCGCCACCAAATCAAAGCGGAAGGACAAGGAGATCAGATCAATGACTGCAAACACAAGTTGCCGGGCTGCCAAAGAGATCAATTCTGCCGGCCTTCCCACGCTGCCCCGGGTCTTTTTGTCGGTTAGGACATCCACCGCACCATGCGGAGCCAGGGTGTCAATCAGATTGGAGACCGACATCAGGCTGAGACCTGTGCGGCGCACAATTTCCTGACGGGTGATGCCGCCACTGCCGGACAAGGTGTCCACAATGCGGGTCAGGTTTTGCCGCCTGATGCTGCTTTGGTCAATCAGTTTCATTCCTTCCCCCCTTCCTACAATCCCGGAATCTGACCCTGGTAGGCATCGACGAAGCGTTTGTTGATTTCGTCCCCCCCGGGCACATTGGAGGAGGCGAAGGTTTCCAGAAGCATGCCCTGTTCCAGCGCCAGCTCCCCAGCCCGCACGGCGATGGCCTGCGCAATGGCAGCTCCAGTCACCGTGGAGGCCGCCCCCATCCTCCGGCCGTCTGCAAGCGCCACACAGGCATCCCCCACCTGCCCCATGGTGTCAATCACCAGGTCTGCCACCTCAAACAGCCGTCTGCCATGGCGGTTGTTTGCCGGAGCGCTTCTGCTGTGCCGCAAATTGGTGAGGGCGATGACCTGCATGCCCCGTTCTTTCCCCAACAGGGCCATCTCCACCGGCACCGCATTCCTGCCGGAATTGGAAGCAATCAACAATACATCCCCCTGCCTGACGGGGTAACGCGACAGAATCTCCTCCGCCAGGCCATGCTGCCGCTCCTTTTGTGTGCTACCGCTGGCAGACCGGTGAAGCATCAGGTCTTCCTCCAGGATGGCGCAAACCCGGACCAGGCCGCCTGCCCGGTAATACATTTCCTCAGCAATCATGTGGGCATGACCAGTGCCGAACACATACAGCATGCCGCCCCGCGCCAGGCTGGCCTGCACCGCCCGGGCTGCTGCTTCCATCCGGTCCGCCTGGCTGTCAAGAATGTCGGACAGCATGGCCATCACGGTTTCAAAATACTGATGGATGGCGTTGCGGTTCACGACACCGCCTCCTTCAATTTCGACACCCGCTGGGGGGTGAGGAGCCCTTCATCCAGATAATACTGGATAATGCAGCCGTATTCCGGGGGCAAGCTAATCAGTGCAGAGGTCATGTCCCCGCGCCTTTTCCCAAGCAGCTGTTCAAAGCGTCTCAGGATCCAGGGATTGTGTTGAAATAACCCGCCGTACAGACCAACCACCGGCGGCTGTTCCATATGAGCAGACAGCAGCACAGCCTGTTGGGCCAGGTAGCTGAGGCCCTCGTCCACGATATGCAGCGCATCCGCATCCCCTCCCCTGGCAAGATCAATCACCGAGGTGGCAAACTGGGCCAACCTGCTGGGCTCTGCGGCAGGCCAATACAGCCTGGAGATCAGCTCCCGCTGGGATTGAAGAGCATAGCGATCCATCACCGCCTGGGCCAAGCCTTCGCCATGGGCTTCCCCTTCCCAGTGGGCAACAGCTGCTTCAAAACCTTTTTTGGCCAGGTAGTAGGAGCTGCCCTTGTCATCCAGCAGATAGCCCCAGCCAGCCCGCAGATGAATCTGCCCGTCAATATCCCGGAGCATCACCAGGGAGCCAGTTCCGCTGATTACAATCAGACCGGGCTGCCCCAGGGTGTGCCCGGTCAGGGCCATGTAGGCATCCGACCACATTTCCACCTTGTCCGGCTCCAACAGGTCCCCACAGAATGCGGTCTTGATGTGTTCGTCCGCCTGGACGTCCAGGGCGCTCATGCCGATATACAGTCTGTGAAAGCTGGTGGCCCTGGCTCTGACCATCAGCTGGTCGATGGCCTGTACCAGGTTCTCCCGTGCCTTCTCCATCCCGATGGTGTTGAAATTGGTTCCTGCTCCTGCACAACGGGCCAGCACATCGCCATCTTCATTGACTGCAACCAGAACAGTCTGCGTTCCTCCGCCGTCTGCCCCGATAATCACCCTGTCCGACATGTGCACCCCCATTACGAATAACGTATTTATAAATACCGTGTACAAATTATACCCAGTAAACTGTTCTTAGTCAACATGAAAGAAAATTATATTAATCATGAAAATGAGCAGCCGCATACCGCCTACTTTCAAGAAAGTCTGAAACTTCAGGTTTTACAAGCCATTATGCACAGTTTGTTAATCGGGTAGCTGAAAAATTCCTTGCTCTGATTCGAGCGAGTCCTCAACAAGTCCTGACACAATCTCATAAAAATTCTCATGCGTTTGTTCGAGCAGAACACCATCAGGGCCTGCCAATCAACCTCCTGTTCATCCCCAAATTCTTGTACAGGTTACCTTTAATATGATCTTTGAACGTCCTGTCCAATGCCCTGTCAACCGAAGGAAACTAATGCCTTCAGGCACAGATTCTTCAATATGGAAACAAGCAGTCTGTGTGTGCATATTATCAACTGATGCCCGCATCATCATTGGGTAAAACATCCCATTGTTTCTTGCCCTATCGTATCATGTTAAACTCGGATTTCCCTTGAATATTCCCATTTTCCTCAACGATCAATCGAAATCCCAGCCGGATGTGGCTGGGACTTTGTCTGCAGTCTGAAAGAACCGCGGGCCAGAAAAAGTTTGCAACAAGTGCCTTAATCAGTCTTGATTAGGGAAAAACTGTGGCAGGAAGTCTTTGTTGGCCTCGAGCATCTCGTCCAGGCAGGGCTTGCACTTGTCATAATCGCCCATCAGGGGATGAACAAGCATGGCTGCCAGGGCCTTGTCGCGGTCCCCGGTGATTGCAGCTTCGACGGTCAGACGCTCATAGGCTTTGACGGCCTGCATCATGCCGATAATATAGGGGTGTTGGGGATTGTCCACCTTAACAGGGGTGATTCCGTTTTCATCAACCATGCACTTAACCTCCACAGCATCATCCACTGCCATGAAGGGCAAGGCGCTGCGGTTTAGGGTGTTGACCACATGGTACTCTCTGGCTTTATTGTGAATGGCCTCGGCCAGGGAAACGGCGGCTGTGGAATAGAGCGCACCACCGCGGCTATCCAGCTCCTTAGGTTTGTGATTGAGGGACTTCTGCTTGTACTGCTCTAACAGGGATTCCTCCAAGTCGATGATGACCTCCCCCCTGCTCTTTTCAGCCTCTGTTACCTTTTTGAGTTGCTGGTCCCTAAGATAAAAATAACTGAGGTAACTGCAGGGGATGCCGGGCACTGCGCGCCTCAGCGGCTCATCGAACTCGTACTGGGGTACGTTTTTCATAATCGTGCCATGGGAAGTATCCATCCGATTCAAGATATCTTCACCCTGATACCTTACTGCGGTAATCCAGCTCAAGTGGTTGAGCCCGACGTAATCATAATCAAAATCCGCGCTTTTGATGGTCTCTTCTATATCATGCAGCATGTTGACGGGGTTGTTGCACAAGCCCACCATCTTGACCCTGGTATGCGTCTGCAGCGCTTGGGCGACAAGACCGGATGGATTGGAGAAATTGATGAGCCAGGCATCGGGGCACAGCTTTTCCATTCTGTGCGCAATATCCAGCATCACGGGAATTGTGCGAAGCGCGTTCATAAACCCGCCAGCGCCGGTCGTTTCCTGGCCCAAGAGACCGTACTTGACCGGGATTTTTTCATCCTTGATACGCGATTGAAGGCCGCCCACTCGGATCTGGGCAAACACATAATCAACATTGGTGAGCGCTTCATCCAGGTCCTGGGCAAAGGACACCGCGATGGGCAATCCGCTTTTTTCAACCATGCGTTGGGCGAGGCCGCCCACGATGTGAAGCTTCTTGGGGTCGATGTCCATTAAAGACAATTCAGAGAAGGGCAGGCGTTCCCACCTGGTGACAAAGCCTTCAATCAGTTCCGGTGTATAGGTGCTGCCCGCTCCGATGATAGCCGCCTTAAGCGTTTTCATGATGGCCTCCTGATGATGATCCGGTACAGTTGGTCAAGTTGTCATATGTTCTCGCGCACGGTATAATCCTGATGTTGATATACCCACACAGGAGAAGATACCAGAGGAGTAGTGTGTTGAGACCTGAAAAATCAGTTATTATTAAGGTAGTCATCAAATCGTTCACTGTATAAAGGAGGTGTCGGCATGCGGTATGTGATGGGTGTGGACGCAGGCGGGACCAAGAGCCATCTGGTGCTGTTTGATTTGGACGGCAAGCTCGCAGGCGCCGCAGTTTGGGGGTCCCTTAACCACGAGATGCTTCCAGGCTCCTTTGGTCAGTTCGCTCAAGAACTGGACGCTTTCATCACGGAAGCCCTGACCCCCCTCTCCCTCACCACCAAAGACATTGCCTGCGCCGTCTTTGGCATTGCCGGCGCTGATACGGAGGAGCAGCACCAGATCATCGGTGACATCATCAACACCCTGGGCTTCCCCCACTGGCACCTGTACAACGATGCCTTTCTTGGAATCCCCGCCGGCAGCCCTGAAGGCGAGGGCATCTGTGCCATCAATGGTACTGGTGCCACCGTGGCCGGCATCAATGCTCAGGGTGATAAAATGCAGCTTGGTGGCATCGGCGATCTGTCCGACGACAAAGGGGGCGCAGGCTACCTGGGCAACCGTGTGCTCAACGCCGTCTATACCGCCCTCTTCCGCGACGGAAGAAACACCATTTTGGCAGATGCCCTTTTTCACAAACTCAACATCGATGACAAGGCGCACTATGTTGAGACCCTCACCAGCCGGATCAACGATGACAGCCTCGATGTAGCACAGTTAAATCGTCTGCTCTTTTCATGCGGCGAGCAGGGCGACCAGGTCTCCCTGGACATCCTCGCTGAGACCGCAGAGAACTATGCCGGAGCCATCAGACACATGACACGGGAACTGAATTTCTCCAGCAAAGAAATCCACATCACCCTTGCCGGCTCTGTTTTTGTCAAAGAGAAATCACCCCTTCTGCGCGACATGCTAAAAAACAACATCCTGCAATCCATGCCTTCCCACCGCTTCGATTTCACAGTCCTCGACATCCCACCCGTTGGCGGCGCCATCCTTTGGGCTTTTGAGAAGCTCAACCTCCACCACCTCCGGGAAAAGTTGCATGGTGAACTGAATCGAATTGAATTGTTGCTGGAGATGAAACCGCGGTTTTCATAAAGACAATACAGAGAACGATTGCGATGCATAAACCAAAAAGTGGTGCATTTGGGGTGCATAATCGGGGTATTGGGGTGCAGTTTGGACAGAGGTTTTGTCTTGTTATGGCTCATTCAGTTTTGTGTATTGGACGCAATTTCGTTGCTAAGTGATTACAAAAGACTGATATCAATGGCTGTCTCTTCTTGATTAACACGAAAATTGCTTCTAAGGCTTCGGATGATGATGTGCTCAAACAAGAATGTATGAGTTCAAGAACGCAAGAACAAAAGAACAAAAGAACAAAAGAACAAAGGAAATAGAGAAACGAGAGATACAAGAGATACAAGAGATACAAGAGATACAAGAGATACAAGAGATACAAGAGATACAAGAGATACAAGAGATACAAGAGATACAAGAGATACAAGAGATACAAGAGATACAAGAGATA
>JAAYLK010000041.1 GCA_012521895.1 Clostridiales bacterium | reverse complement strand
GCGGCCGGGCTTGCCGGGCTGCCAATCACCGTCTGGCGCGCCAACCCCGCCAATGAGCCGCCCTACCCCGCCAGCAACCCCTTCACCCTGGATGAGGCCAGCGGCCTGGTCACCGCCTACAACGGCAACCTGGAAGAGTTGACCATGTACTGGAACATCTGGAAGCAGGATGGCAGCAGCACGGTCAGCGTGCGGGGCCTTGGGCCCGGGGTCTTTGAAAACGCCAACTTGAAGGTCTTCCACGTGCCCCACTCGGAAACCTTTGAAATCATCGGGGACCGCGCCTTTAAAAACAGCCAGCTGACCCGCGTTTACATCTTTGATTCCGTCACCCACATTGGCGCGGAGGCCTTTGCCGGCTGCTCCCTGCTGACAGATATCAAGCTGCCCGACAGCATTCAGGAGATTGGGCAAGGAGCGTTTGCAGGCTGTGACAGCCTGGCCAGCCTGGTGCTGCCAGCGGGCGCGGTGATCACCGGGGACCTGGGCATCGCGCCGGAGAAAATCCGCATCGCGGCGAACGCCAGCGATGAGCAGGTTGCGACGATGGCCGCCAGCCTCAACCTGCCCTGGTACCTGGATTTGAAAAAGGAGGGGGAAGCCGCCGCCTTTGTGGTGATGCCCGACAGCTTCACCCCCAACCCGGAGGGCGAGTTTGAGTTTGACGCCACCTCTGGCACCATCACCCGCTACATTGGCACCAACCCCATCGTTGTGGTGCCCAGGAGCATCGGTGGCGTCACCGTGACGGGCGTCGCCTACCCAGGATTCTCCAGCCTGACAGTGCAGACTGTCATGGAAGGCACAGCGGACAACCTGGGCCTGCAGCAAGTGGTCCTGCCCGAAACCGTGCGCACCATTTCTGACAACGCCTTCCTCAACTGCTCGGCCTTGAAGTCGGCTCAAATTTACGGACCGATTGACCTGCTGGGTATCCGCGCCTTTGAAAACTGCGTGAACCTTGAGGAAATCACCTTCCACAACGGCATCCGGGAAATGGGCGTGTATGCCTTCAACATGTGCGAGAGCCTGAAAAAAATTGAGCTGGGCAGCAAACTGCAAGCCCTGCCCGAAGGTGCCTTCTTTGGCTGCGGCTTTGAAGGCGAGCTGACACTGTCCACCCCGCAGGTGGAGCTGATGGCCTACAAGAACAACGCCAAGGTGACCAGCGTCCATGTTTTGAACACGGTGAACGACCTGGAAGGCGGCGTCTTCCACGGGATGACCGCCTTGCAAAGCGTCACCTTTGACCGCGCGGACGCTGCCTTCCTGGGGGATTCCCGCTTCCAGTTTGACGAGGGCGCCGCCAAGGTCAGCGTCTTCATCCCCGAAAGCGCCACCGATGCCCAGCTGGCAGCCTATGTGACCAAGATGAACCAAAACCTGCTGCCGGGGGATGCCATGGTGCAACGAAAGAACTACGACGGGAGCGCGCCAGTTGTTCCCGCCCCGGACACCGCCGCCCAAGCTGCGGCGGAACCAGCCCCGGTGGTCACGGAGCAGGCCGCGCCTGCTTCTTCCGGTGATAACCCTGCCATCGGCCTTGCCTACGTCTGCGTGGAGGCCGCTTCCGGCGGCATCTCCTTTGACCCTGCCGCCCTTGGGAGGTACGCGATCATCTTTTCTGCAGATGGCACCGCCGTCCTCACTGTAGCCGGGACAGACCTGCCGGCCTTGAATTACACGGTCAAGGAAGGCGAAATCCATCTGGATTACTATGGCACGCCCCTCATGATGACGCCGGTGGAAGGCGGCTACGTGCTGGATTTCATGGGTCAGATGCTCCTGACGATGAAGCCGGAGTAAACGCTGCATATACTAAATTCAATCATTATCGCTTTGATGTGATGGTCTTTTTGCGCCTCCACATCGCCGCGTCACCGTGACCTTCGCTCCCATCCTGGCAGGGCAAGCCCTGCCAGGCTTAACGCTCCGGTACGGTTCCTTTCGAAAAAAGGCAGGCCTTTTTTCGGGAGGAGGCGGCCTGAAGCGGAGGGC
>JAAYLK010000040.1 GCA_012521895.1 Clostridiales bacterium | reverse complement strand
GCGCCGTCATGAGGAAGATGGGCAAAGCCCGGGACCTTGCCTGGCTGTTCTTCATCAACCTCTTCATCTCCGCCTTCACCTTTGGCGGCGGCTATGTGGTGGTGCCCATGATCCGTCGCTACTACGTAGACGGCAGGAAGCTGTTTACCCAGGAAGAGCTGATGGGCATGGCGGCGATGGCCCAGTCCACCCCCGGCGCCATCGCCATCAACCTCTCCGCCCTGGCCGGCTACAAGGTCGCGGGCCTGCTGCTCGGCCAGGATGTCATAGCGGGAGCGGTCAAAGTAGTGGCTGGAGAAGGCGGCGGGGGTGGCGTGCTGGACGTTGGAGGTGGCGATGATGCCGGTGGCTTTGCCGATGCCGCGCGCGTCTTCCAGGATGGTGGCCAGGGGGTATTTTTCCTCATCACCGGCCACGCCAATGTGCTTGTCGTTGGTTTTGTGCCCGGTGGCGAAAGCGGTGCCCGCGGGGGCGGAGTCGGTGATGGCGCCCAACACATCGGCGGTCTGCCAGTAGGTGCGCAGCACGCCGGAGGCCATCTCATCCAGCGCCAGGGTGACGGTGGGGTCAAAGCTGTCCGTGTTGTCGTTGTAGGACTTGTACCAGCGGGCCAGGGTGATGCCGCCGGGGCTCATGCCGTCGGGGATCAGGATGATGATGTTCCTGATGTCCTCGCGGGGCTGTTGGTAGGCTTCCAGGATGCCATCGGGGCCTTCCGCGAAAGCGGACATCGTGCCCAGCATCAGCAGCAGGGCCAGGAGCAGCGCGGTGGTTTTTTCATGTTTGCGTTGTTTCCTTTCTTCGTTCGTGTGCTTGGTCCTGCCTAAGGATAGCCAGCCAATGTAAAGCGGATGGACAGCAGGGGGTAAAACCTGTATCAAAATTTTCACGGTGTTCTGGCGCCTTTGTAAAATCCGCCCGGTTTGCCTGTGGCGGCTGTCCGCTTCACGCAACAGCGCAAACCCGCGCGGCTGCGACGGGATGAAAGCAGACAAATTCACCCTGAATTGTATAATTATGCAGTGACTTCGGCAGAATCATGGGTGATTTGGACAAATCCATCACATAGCCCCTTCCCGGCCGCCGTTTTCCATCCCCTGCCCACCAGCCATGGCAAAACGCTTTCCCGCCCTTGGCCAAGCCTGCCATTCTAAGTGTGGACAGGCGATGTCCGCTCCGTACGAACAGTTTTGTTTGTTCGTTTTCGTGTTGACACTGGCCGGAGGGAACCGTATAATGGTGCAAGGTAATCGTTTTCTAACACCAAATAACGCATGAACAAATCATTGGAGGGTATGCATGAAAAAATCATTGGCTTTTCTCCTGTCTTTGGCTATGCTGCTGTCTTTGACAGGCGCGCTGGCTGAAACCGCGGCCCCGGCCATTAAGCCCGGCAGCGCCTACATCATGTTCGCCGACCTGGATTGGGCGGCCCAGTACTGGCTGGACGGCGCCGAATGGCCGGCAACGGCAAACAACGTCGTTGTGACCGAGCCCGGCGACTACACGGTCTCCCTCACCTTCCCCGAGGACGCGCCGGCCAACGGCATCGCCTTCATGGCCCTGGGCATCAAGGAGGGCGAGTCCCTCTTCCCCGGCATAGCCTATACCGTCAAGGAAGTCAAGGTCAACGGCGAGGCGGTCGCCCTCACACAGGGCTATTCCAGCTCGGATGACAAGATTGAATCCCGCACCAACATCATGAACTCCTGGGTGGGCGAACTGCCCCCGGACGCGCGCATCGCCTCGGGCAACCTGGAAGACAGCAAGGCCATCATGCTCAACGCCGAAGGCCTGCCGCCCATTGTCAGCCTGGAAGTCTCCTTCACCATGGAGGAAGCCACGGTGTACAAGACCCCAGCCCTGCGCCCGGCGCCCGAGTTTGCCACCGCCTACATCATGTACGCGGATGAAGCCTGGGCCGCCCAGTACTGGCTGGATGGCAACGAGTACCCCGTCACCGCCGCCAATGTCGAAGTGCGCGGCGAGGGCCAGTACGAAGTCAGCCTGGCCTTCCCGTCAGACGCGCCCGCCGCCGGCCTGGCCTTCATGGCCCTGGGCCTGAAGGATGGCGAGCTGGCCCTGCCTGGCTACATCTACCGCATCGACAGTCTGAAGGTCAACGGCGAGGATGTGCCCTTCACCAAGACCTATACCAGCTCCGACGACCAGATTGAGTCCCGCGTCAACCTCTTCAACACCTGGGTGTCCGAAGTGCCCGCCGACGCGCGCCTGGAAGACGGCAACCCCGAAGGCGCGGCCCCCGCGGTGGTGGACCCGGCCGCCTTCGCGTCCGTCACTGAAGTCGTCGTAGGCTTCACCGCCATCTCCCCCAAAACCGAGGCCTACATCATGTACGCCGACAGCGGCTGGACGGAGGAAGGCCAGTTCTGGATGGACGGCGCCGAGCGCGCCACCAAGGCCGCCCTGGCCACTGTCAAGGGCGAGGGTGACTATGAAACCACCCTCACCTTCCCCGAGGGCAAACCCGCCCAGGGCGTGGCCTTCGCGGCGCTGGGCATCATCGACGGCGAGAAGATTTTCCCCAACTACATCTACACCATCACCGAAATCCTGGTCAACGGCGAGAGCATCGCCTTGACCCCCGGCTTTACCAGCTCGGATGACATGATTGAGACCCGCACCAACATCTTCAACGAATGGGTGTCCGAGCTGCCCAAGGACGCGCGCGTCGCCGAAGGCGAAGTCAGCGCCTCCTCCCCCAAGATGGTGGACCCGGCGGCCTTTGCGAGCGTCCAGACCCTGACCGTGCGCTTCACCGCCAAAAAGGGCGCGCCGGTGGTGGTGGCCGAGGAAAGCCGCATCAACCCCGACGGCTATCCCGCCTTCCTGATGTTTGGCGATGAGGACTGGACCTGGGAAAACCTCAAGCCCGGCCTGGAGGGCGACACGGTGGTCATGGGCGATGGCGTGTACGAAGTCTACATCACCAAGGAGATGCTGCCCGCGGACAAGACCGCGGAAGACCCGACCGACGCCAGCGTGCTCAATGTTGACATCACCGACCTGGGTGCCGCCATGGGCGAAATCGGCACCATCTACAGCTCCACCGAAGCCGGCACCCAGCTGGAAGTGGCCGTGGCCATCTTCGTGGACGGGGAGCGCGTGGCCGTGCGCAATGACCGATTGATCTATGGCGACATCGAAAACAACAAGAAGCTGCGCATTGAAATCTACAATGTCTACGGCAACGGCACCATGGAAGTGTCGCCCATCAACCCCGAGGAAATCACCCCCAAGCAGGAGCTGCGCGTGGTGTTCTCCCTGAAGGGCACGGGCTTCAACACCGAGGCCGAGACCGACCTGGAAGCCTACCTGGCGCAGAAGTAATGCCCGACCGCCGCTTCCGCGCCCTTGTGGCGCGGAAGCGGCTTTCCATTTATTGACAGGAGGAAACCATGCAAAAAGGAAGAGCGATCGCGCTGCTGGTCTGCCTGGTATTGCTGTTGGCCGCCTTGCCCACGGCCCTGGCCGATGCGCAGATGCGCGACCTGAGCAGCCAGGAGTTTGTGCGCCAGATGGGCCTGGGGTGGAACCTGGGCAACACCCTGGAAGCCACCGGCGGCAGGCTGGACAGCATCAGCGCCTATGAGACCTCCTGGGGAAACCCCTTGACCACCAAGGAGATGCTGGCCAAAATCGCGGGCCTGGGCGTACGCTCCCTGCGCTTGCCGGTGGCCTGGTCCAACCTCATGGCGGAGGATTTCACCATCCACCCCGACTTGATGAACAGGGTGGAGGAAATCACGCAGATGGCGCTGGAGCTTGAGATGACGGTGGTCATCAACATCCACTGGGACGGCGGCTGGTTCACCCGCTTCCATGATGATTTTGGCTGGGCCATGGCCAAGTACGAAGCCATCTGGAACCAGGTGTCGGAGCGCTTCCGCGATTATCCGGACAAGGTGGTGTTTGAGTCCTTCAACGAGGTGGCCTGGCCCAAGATTTTCAACCACTATGGCGGCCCGTCCGCGGTCACCGAAAGCGCCAAGCCCGCCTTTGACCTGTTGAACCTGATCAACCAGCGCTTTGTGGACCTGGTGCGCGCTTCCGGCGGCAACAACCTGAAGCGCTACCTGCTCATCGCCGGCTACAACACCGACATCGAGCTGACCAACCACAGCTATTTTCAGATGCCGAAAGACGCTGAAAACCGCCTGATGATTTCGGTGCACTACTACCATCCCTGGGATTTTGTGGGGCTGAAGGAAGACGCCAGCTACGCCAAGATGCGCACCACCTGGGGCACGCCGGCGGACATGAAGGATTTGCAGCGCTTCCTGCGTATGATGAAGCCCTTCACCGACCGCGGCATCGGCGTGGTGCTGGGCGAGTACAGCGTGTGTGACGGGCTGGAGTTCAAGGAGCCCTTCAGCATCCGCCTGTGGGACACCAGCGTCACCCGCACGGCCCTGCAACTGGGCTACTGCCCGATGTTATGGGACAACGGGCACATCCTGCTCAACCGCAACACCCTGGAATTTTACGATGAGGAGCTGGCCAGCCAGTTGAGCGCCCTGGCGCCCGCGCTGCCATGAGCGGCGCCGCGGCCATCCACCCCATCAAGCGCAACCTCCCGGGCCCCGGGGAGGCGGGCATCGCCAAAGCCCTGTACACCCTGCTGCGGGCGCTGGCCTTCGCGACGCTGCTGCTGGCCTTCCTGCCCTTTTTCAACCCGGCCAGGATCACCGAGCTCATCAGCAAAAACCTGTCCTTTTTTACCGCGGGCACCTCATACGCCTCCCTGATCACAGACAGCGGGCGCGCCCTGCTGCGCGGCTGGGTGACAGAGGGCGCGTACAAGCTGCTGTATGCCGGCAGCATCCTGGGCGTGCTGGGCATCCTGCTGGTCATTTTTAGCGCCTGCCTCTCCCTTGGCAACCTGCGCTTCAAGCGCTTGAGCAACCTGGTCTTGCTGCTTGGCGGCCTACTGCTGCTTGGCGGCCTTGTATTGGTGCTGGTTTCCCGGCAGCAGTTTCTGGGCTTTGCGGAGCAGGACCGCGTCAAGCCGATGTTTCCCCAGGCCTTTTACGCCTATGCCGTCCTGGCCCTGGTCTTTGTGGGGATGGCGCTGGCCTTGCAGTTCATCCTGCTGCCCAAGCCCGCGCCGGGCACGCCCTTTGAGATGCAGACCAAGTACCGCCTCTTTTTGATGTTCCTGCCCTTCGCGGCCCTGGCCTTCATCTTCGCCTACCTGCCGCTGTTTGGCTGGCGCTATGCCTTCTTTGACTACAAGCCCGGCGGCACGCTCAACGCCTCCAACTACGCGGGCTTCAAGTGGTTCACCTACCTGTTCACTCAGGCTGCTACCCGGGCGGACATCCTGCGCGTCATGAAGAACACCCTGGCCATGAGCGGCTTGGGCATTCTGACCTCCTGGGTGCCCATGGCGCTGGCCATCATGCTCAGCGAGTTTAAGAGCAAGCGCTTCTCCCGCACCATCCAGACCCTGATCACCATCCCCAACTTCATCAGCTGGGTACTGGTGTACGCCGTGGCGCTGGCGATGTTTTCAACCGACGGCTTTGTCAACGGCTTCCTGTCGGTCCTTGGCGTCACCTCCTCGCAAAACTACCTGATGGGCAGCGAGGGCATCTGGCTGAAGATGCTGGCCTGGGGCATGTGGAAGGGCATGGGCTGGAGCGCCATCATCTACGTGGCCTCCATCTCCTCCATCGACCCGCAGCTGTACGAGGCAGCCACGGTGGATGGGGCGGGGCGTTTCCAGAAGGTGCGCTATATCACTGTGCCAAGCCTGCTGCCCACCTACTCGGTGCTGCTGCTGCTGAGCATCGCGTCCATCCTGTCCAACGGCATGGAGCAGTACTACGTCTTCCGCAACGCGCAAAACGCCGCCTCCATTGAGGTGCTGGACCTGTATGTCTACACCCTGGGCATTGAGAACGGCATCATCCCGCTGTCCACCGTGGTGGGCATGATGAAAACCGCCATCAGCCTGGTGCTGCTGTTTGTGGCCAACAACGTCTCCCGCCTGGTGCGCGGCGAGAGCATCGTGTGAGGAGGCCGTGATGAACAAGACCAAGCAAAAGCATTCCTACACCCAGCGCGAAAGCCTGGGCGGGCAGGCCTTCAATGTGTTCAACGCCCTGTTCTTTCTGGTGTTCGCGCTGTCGTGCATCTTCCCTTTCTATTACCTGTTCATCAACACCATCTCCGACAACACCCTGGTGCAGAAGGGCTTGATCAACTTCTACCCCGTGGGCGTGAACTTCAAAAACTACCTCTCCCTGCGCGATGTCAGCGACGTGGGCACGGCCTTCACGGTGTCCATCGCCCGCACGGTGCTGGGCACGGCGCTGATGGTCATCGCCTCCAGTTTTGTGGGCTACCTGGTCACCAAGAAGGAGATGTGGAAGCGCACCTTCTGGTACCGCTTCCTCATCATCACCATGTACTTCAACGCCGGCTTGATCCCCGGCTACCTCAACATGGTCATGCTAGGGCTGACCAACAACTTCCTGGCCTACCTGATCCCCGGCATTGTGGCGCCGTTTAACATCATCCTGGTCAAGACCTACATCGAGTCCATCCCCGCGGAGCTGGAGGAGAGCGCCCTGATTGACGGCGCGGGCTACCTGACCATCTTCACCCGCATCATCTGGCCATTGAGCGTGCCCATCCTGGCCACCATCGCCATCTTCGGCGCGGTCGGCCACTGGAACTCCTTCACGGATTCGCTCATCTTCATGCAGTCCTCGCCCAAGCTGTACACCCTGCAGCACCGCCTGTACATCTACCTCAACACTAACACCAACCTGGGCGCGCTGCTGGGCGGCGGCAGCGTGGACAGCGCGACGGCCGCGCAAATCATGGAGAACACCTTAAACGCCAAGGTCATCAAGTACACCATCTCCATGGTCACCAT
Organism: Clostridiales bacterium; assembly: GCA_012521895.1. Lineage (GTDB taxonomy): Bacteria > Bacillota > Clostridia > Christensenellales > Aristaeellaceae > UBA6115. The sequence goes on along the minus strand of JAAYLK010000040.1, from coordinate 2,910 downwards.
CATCCCCATCTTGCTGGTCTACCCCTTCATGACGCGTTACTTCCAAAAGGGCATCATGCTGGGGGCTGTCAAAGGATAATTTTCAAGGAGGATTTTCATGAAACACAAGAAAGCGCTCATCTCCCTCATGCTGGCCCTGGTGCTGACGCTGGGCCTGCTGCCCGCCGGCCTGGCCCAGTCCGGCCCCATCACGCTGACGGCCTACAGCCAGCTGGCCAACTGGGACGGCGAGCTGACCGGCTGGTTCGCCAAGATCCTGCTGGACAAGTTCAACGTGAAAATCAACGTGATTCCCGACAACGAGGGCGTGTACGAAACGCGCATGGAATCCGGCGACCTGGGCGACCTGGTCATCTGGGGCTCTGACGGCGAGGAATACCAGGCCGCGGTGGAGTACGGCATGCTGTTTGACTGGGAGGACGAAGACCTGGTGCAGGAATACGGCCCCTACATCTACGAGCACATGCAGCCGGCGCTGGAGAAAAACCGCGAGATTTCCGGCGGCAAAGTCTATGGTTTCGGCCACAACGTGGCCACCACCCCCAACGACCACGAGTCCTTCTTCTACACCTGGGACCTGCGCTGGGACCTGTACAAGCAGCTGGGTTACCCGCAGATGAACACGCTGGAAGACATGATTCCGGTGTTTGAGAAAATGAAGGAAATCGCCCCCACGGACGACAACGGCAACGAGACCTTCGCGGTCTCCCTCTGGCCGGACTGGGACGGGGACATGGTGATGTACGTCAAGGCCACCGCCACCGCCTACTATGGCTATGACGAGCTGGGCATCGGCTTGTACAACCCGCATAACGGTGAATACTATGACGCGCTGATGCCTGATGGGCCCTACCTGCGCGTCGTGAAGTTCTTCAACCAGCTCTACCGCAAGGGCCTGCTGGACCCCAACTCCATGGTGAACACTTATGACACCATGATTGAAAAGGTCCAAAACGGCGGCACTTTCTTCAGTATCTTCAACTACGCCGGTTCCATGGGCTACAACAAGCAGGAGCACCAGGACCAGAACAAGATGATGCTGACCTGGCTGCCGGAGGAGGCAAGCCCCATCGCCTATGGCATGAACGTCAAGGGCGGCAACCGCGTGTGGTCCATCGGCGCCAAGTCCATGTACCCGGAACTGGTGATGGAAATCATCAACTGGCTGGCCACCCCGGAAGGCCGCCTGACCTCGGACTACGGCCCCAAGGGCCTGACCTGGGACTATGACGAGAACGGCAAAACCATGTTCACGGAGCTTGGCAAGCTGACCAACCTGGACCGCAAGGTGAACCTGACCGAGAAGACCAACGGCGAATGGAACGGCCTGTTTGGCGAGGGTTCCAACCAGCTCAACAACACCACCTGGTCCATCAACGCCACCAACCCCGAGTCCGGCGAGCGCTACTCCTATGAGTTCTGGGAAAGCAGCAACACCCCGGCCAAGACCGACATCGAGCAGGACTGGCGCGATTACACGGGCTTTGAAAACACCCAGAGCTTCCTGGGCGGCCACAAGTATGTGGTGGCGCCCGGCACCTCCTACGCCATCGGCGTGCGCAGCGACGAGCTCAAGGTGAAGTGGACCCAGGTCACCAAGACCATCAAGGACGGCACCTGGAACGCCATCTACGCCAAGAACGACGGCGAGCTGAACTACCTGATCAACGACATGATCCGCAAAGCCAAGGCCTATGGCTATGACGACTGCGTCGCCTGGGCGCAAAACGAGGCCGCCATTCGCCGCGCCCTGGAAGTGGAAGCGATGGGGCAGCAGCCGTAAGAACTGGTTTGATAATGCTTGATACAGGAATGAGCCCGGTGCGTGCCGGGTTCATTCCATCGTGTATGGCTGCTGTTGATTGTCTTGAAAAAGTGAATCATTCTGTGATTGTGAAGGAAGCCTATCATAGGATTTGTTTATGCAAGGGTCTGCCTGCCCTATGTGGCACTTCCCATCGCCTGCCGCAGCTTCCGCGCAGCCTCCTGATGGGATGAGGAATAACGTTTATCCTAAAGATATGTTGAGGTGAGCTACCATGTTAAAAGGCATTTCTCCCTTGCTGTCCCCGGACCTGCTCAAGGTCATCGCGGAAATGGGCCATGGCGACGACCTGGTCATCGGCGATGGCAACTTTCCCGCGGCCAGCATGAACACGCGCAGCCTGCGCTGTGACGGCCACAGCGCGACAGACTTGCTGGATGCCATTTTGCAGCTGTTCCCGCTGGATGACTTTGTCGCCGAGCCGGTCACCCTGATGGAAGTGGTGCCCGGCAGCCTGGACTTTGAACCGCCCATCTGGAAGGAATTTTCCGCTATTGTGGAGCGCCATGAACCCGGCACAAAAATCGGCTTTTTGGAGCGTTTTGCCTTTTATGACAGAAGCCGCCAGGCCTACGCCACCATCCAGACGGGTGAAACCGCGCTGTATGCCTGCGTGATTCTGAAAAAAGGGGTCATCCGGGCGAAATAGGTCACAGCGCAGATTTGCTGCTTCGCAGGGTAGCGTGACACGTGATACCATGTCCGCTTTCTTGACTTCAGCTGACTTTTGAAAAATCATTGGCTGATGAATTATTTTGGACGGCTCCTGATGGCTTTGCTCAAATGTCATCAAACACTTGACAAAAAGCGTTGAAAACCTTAGTGTTATCAACGCATACGCCGGTGTGGTGGAATGGCAGACACAGGGGACTTAAAATCCCCAGGCCTATGGCCGTGCTGGTTCGAGTCCGGTCACCGGCACCACCCAGGGACTCAACAAATGATAGAAGAGATTCTGTCGGAGGTTGAGTCTCTTGCTTATTTAGGGTCTCGAAATCTGTTGATATATCAAGGGATTTGGCACTTTTCGGTTTCGAGGTTTACAATCTTATTGGCCCAAAAATCGCCCTTCATAGTTCGGTCTG
>JAAYLK010000039.1 GCA_012521895.1 Clostridiales bacterium | reverse complement strand
TGCATGCAGATGGCGGCGCAGCCCAGCGGCAAATCGCCAACCTGTGGGATCTGTACGCCGTTGAAGTTGACATAGCCTGGCACTTCCACAACACAATCATCCGGCAGATTGCTGATGGCGCCCTGGTTGATGACATTGAAATGCCCGCGGTAGGTGCGCCCTGTCTCCAAGCCTTCAATGATGTAGGATCCATGCTCACTTCCGCGCGCGCTGCCGTCATATTTTTTAGCCGGCTCCTTAAGCCAGTTGGGGAAATCCACCTCAAACCAGTTGCGCCCTTCAGTGCATACGCGCAGATACCCTGCTGTTTCCCCGTGAATCCAACTGATCCAGGAATCCTGCTGGATATCAATCCACTGCATCAATTCTTCCGGGCGCTTGCGGTACCAGGCCAGGTATTCGCTCAGATGGCCGTTTGACTCGGTAGAGTAGTAGCCAAAACGGCGCAGGATATCAATGCGCACCTTTTCTGTACGAGAAAGATACTCATCCTGCTCAAACGCGGGCAGGATCTTATCCAGCAGACACTCGCCCTTGTGCTTGACAGAGATATACCAGGTTTGATGGTTGATGCCCGCGCAGATGATATCCACCTCGTCCTGGGTGTATCCCAGGGCCTTGGCGATCTGCTCATGTCCATGCTGAACACCGTGGCACAGGCCAATGGTCTTGACGCCGCCCGCCGTATTGCACGCCCAGGTTACCATCGCGTTGGGGTTGGAGTAGTTCAGATGCAGCACATCCGGCGCGCAAACCTCCCGCATGTCCTTGCAGAAGTCCATCATGGCCGCAATGACGCGTTGCCCGTACATGATGCCGCCCACACACAGGGTATCGCCCACACACTGATCCACGCCATACTTCAGGGGAATGTTGACATCTGTGGCAAAGGCTTCCAACCCGCCGATGCGCACACTGTTGATGACATATTTCGCGCCTTTCAATGCCTCACGGCGGTTTGTTGTCGCGAAAATCTTAATATCAAGACCGTTTTCATCAATATCCCGCTGGCACAGTTGGGTTACCATATCCAGGTTTTGCTGGTTGATATCAGTAAAGGCAACCTCGATGTTTTGAAACTCCGGCACAGACAGAATATCTGTCAGCAAAGCGCGGGTAAACCCCAGGCTGCCCGCGCCAATAAAGGCGACTTTAAACTTCATGTTTATTCCCTCCGCAAATCTTGTTGTATCAGGCGAATCCCCGCCCAAATCCAGCAAAAGAATAGCACAAGGCACCCTTTTAAGCAAACCCAACCCATACATTGTAAACAACATAAAAACACGCCCGCGCTTGACCGGATGTCATGGATGGGATACAATCAGCCTAAATATCCCGGTAAAAATAAATGGAGGTTTCAAGGATGAGGAAATTGCTCAGAACTCTTCTTGCGATGCTTTTGGTGCTGTCCATCATGCCCCTAACAGCCGCATTCGCACAGACCATCGGCACGCGTGAAGCGCAGCCGATCCCCGAAGGTGACTGGAAGACCCCGTATCCGACGGTTGTAAACATCACCACCGTTAAGGGCGCCGGCGCGGACCTGGTGTTTGAGGACGGTGACTCGCACACCAACAACCCCTGGACCCGTGCCTGGCTGGATCAGCTGGGGATTGAAGTCACCCACGAGTGGGTGGACGACGGCAACACGCAGTATGACACCAAATTGAATATGACCATCGCGACAGGAAACCTGCCGGATGTGTTCAAGGTCAACTATGTTCAGTTCCGTCAGCTGATGCAGGCGGATCTGCTGTTGGATCTCACCGATTATTATAACGAGAACCTTTCCCAGCGTATTCGCGATTATGAAAAGACAGATCCGGACACCATCAAGCAAAGCACGGTGAATGGCCGTATCTATGGTATTCCGGAGTATTATTACGGCATCATCGACCAGCCCAAGGACCTGTGGATTCGCAAGGATTGGTACGAGGACGCGGGCTCTCCGGAGCTGAAAACCATTGAGGACTTTGAAAACCTGGCCAAACTGTTCATGGAAAAATACGGCGGCTATGGCCTGGCCATTGAGAACAAGCTGGAAAACCTCTTCATGACCGGTCCCATGTTTGGCGTCTACCTCGGCAACCCGGCCAATGCCAACGCGCAGTATTTCTGGTACAAGGACGATACCGGCCGCATAAAAGCGGGCATCGCGCATCCAGAGTTTAAGAAGGCGCTCACCTATTGGGCCAAGTGGTACGAGGAAGGCATCATCAGCCCTGACTTCGCCAATTTTGACGTCAACAAGATGACCCAGGACCTGGTCAACGGCAAGGCTGGCATGCAGCCGCACTACCAGTGGCAGGGCTGGCACGTCGGGCCCAACCTGGTTGGCGCGCAGGGCAGTGACAACGCCTATATGATCCCCTTCCCCTTCCCGACAGAGGACGGCTCCCAGGTGCTGGGGCAGATCGGCTTCCCCAACAACCGCGTCATCGTGGTTGCCAAGACCTGCACCAACCCCGCGGCAGTGATGAAGCTGCTCAGCTTCACCGACCATATCATGTTCGACCCCACCACCAAATTGACCGAGGAAGAGTTTAAGGGTTACACCGACGGACAGCGCGAGCATGCGCCTGGTTCTGTTGAAATCATTGACCCCATGGCCGACATGATCCAGTTTGAGCATGTGCTCCATGCCCTCAAGACCGGCGAAACACAGGATCTGTTCACCGCCGGCATGCAGAAAAAATATGGCGACTCCATCAGCTGGATTCAGGACAAAAACCCGGGCGGCCTGGGCGCGTATCTGCAGCAGGGCTTTGATGGCTGTGCCTATTACAACAGCAAATTCCTGATTGACAACGACTTCCTGAAGCGTACCGATGTGTGGGGTCCGCCACCGGAGGAGTTTGACAAGACCGTCAACACCATTGACGTGCTGCTCAACGGCGTGATGGAAATCATCATGGGCGTGCAGCCGGTTGAGTACTACGACACCGTCTTGGCCAACTGGTATGCCCAGGGCGGCCAGATCATGGAAGACGCCATCAACGCCCAATACGGCGGCCAATAATA
>JAAYLK010000038.1 GCA_012521895.1 Clostridiales bacterium | reverse complement strand
CTCCCGAAGTTTGACAATGATCTGTTCCACCGTGTACTTCTTTTGCGCCATTTCTTCCAGCTCCTTTGTTTTGTTGATTATATCTCAACTAACTCTGAAACTGGCACAAGGATTGGGGGGCAGGTCAAATTTGCACCCACATTTGGGAAGGCTTTTTCACGCGCATTTGGCCTATCTGGTGTAGGTGTTGAGCAGCACGCCCTTTGGCGTCACCCTGCTTTCCACCTGGCTAAACGCAAACTGCTTGCCCGGGCTGTCAAACAGCTTCCTGCCCTCGCCCAGGATGATGGGGAAGACCATCTCACGGTATTCGTCTACCAGCCCATTGTTGAACAGGCCCTGCACCAGCTTGCCCGAGCCGTACACCAGCATGCTGCGCTTGATGGTCAGCCGCCTGATTTCGTTCATCGCGTCATGGCGGATGAAGTTGGCGCGCCAGTAGGTCTGGTCCAGCCTTGTGGTGGGCACGAATTTTTCGATGTTGTTCATGTATGGCGCGCCTTCGTCCCGGCTGTCCGGCCAGGCCTTGGCGAATTGTTCAAAGGTGAAGCGCCCCAGCAGCAGGCTGTCGGCGGCTTTCTGCGCCTCATCCTGGTATTTGGCCAGGGCCTCATCCCAGTAGGGCGCTGTCCAGGAAGGGGATTCAAACACCCCGTCCAGGGTGGTGTAAATGGCAACGGTAATCTTTCCCATGATGGACCTCCAACGTCGTTCATGGGAGTATAAACAAAAACGCCGCACATAAACGGCGCGCGAGGGAACGCTTGTGATTATTGCTTCGTTAAATCAGGAATCCGCCTGGTGAAACCCTGTGCTCTTGCCAGCAGCTCCTGCTCGTCCAGGGTTTTGAAGCAGTCCTCCGGCTGCGCTGAAAACGCCATGTTCCGGCCGCTTGTTGGATGGGTGAACGCCAGATGCCAGGCGTGCAGCATCAGCCGGGTCGCCCTGGGGTCCGCCTTGCCGCCATACAGCGGGTCGCCCAGCACCGGGTGGTGGGCGTGGGAGAAATGCACGCGGATTTGGTGGGTGCGCCCGGTGATCAGGCGGATCAGCACCAGCGCGCTCTTCTCGTCCTGGCGCAAAAGCGTCCACAGGGTGCGCGCGTCGCGGCCTTCGGGCGTCACCGCCATCTTCTTGCGGTCCTTCTGGCTCCTGCCGATGGGGCCTGTGAACTCACCCTGTTCTTCCTTCAAACGCCCCGAAACCACAGCCAGGTAGTATTTTTCGATGTCCCTTTGCGCCAGGGCGCGGGAAAGGGCCAGGTGGGCCTGGTCGGTCTTGGCCACCAGCATCAAGCCCGAGGTGTCCTTGTCCAAACGGTGGACGATGCCCGGCCGCTTATGGCCGCCGATGCCAGACAGTGAATCCAGGTGAAAGAGCAGGGCGTTCACCAGGGTGCCGTCCGGGTTGCCTACGGCAGGGTGGACAACCAGGCCGGCGGGCTTGTTCACCACCGCCAGCTGCTCATCCTCATAGATCACTGAAATGGGAATATCCTCCGCTTTCGCCTCAATCTCCTGGGCTTCAGGCAGGGACAACACCACTTTGTCGCCTATATTCACGATAAGAGAGGGTTTTGTCACCACAATCCCGTTGACGGCGGCCTGGCCTTCTTTGATGAGCCGCGCGGCCTGGGAGCGGGAGAGGGTTTCATCCGCGAGCAGGAGGTCCAGCCGCTCACCGGAGCCGGTTTTTGTCACTGTGCGCATGCGCGGGCCTCCTTTGCGGGATGAGATAGAACACAATCAGCAGCGCGGCGCCCAGGGTGAGGGCGGCGTCCGCCAGGTTGAACACCGCGAAGCGGACGAATACCAGCTCCAGGTAATCTGTCACAAAGCCGTGGACCAAGCGGTCCACCAGGTTGCCCACGGCGCCGCCCAGCAGCAGGCCATAGGCCATCGCTTCAAAGCGGCCCATCGCCTGCTTTTGCAGCCACAGGCCGCCCAGGAGAACCAGCAGCGCCGTCAGCGGCAGGACAAGTACGCTCAAGCCCTGCATCAGCCCAAAGGCAACGCCGTGGTTGCCAACCTGCCTCAAGGCCAGCAAGCCGGGAACCAGCACCCTGTCTGCCCCCAGGGGAATTGTTTTCAGCGCCAAATCAAGCAGCGTCACCGCCAGCGCCCACCTGCCCACAGTCTGTCTCATCATGCCTCCTCCATCATTATAAGCCCCGGGCCGCTGTGCGCAAGTGCGCGCTTGAAGGCAGGCCAAAAAGGGTATGATGCCTTCGTATTTTGTGAGCCTTTATGGTAAGGAGGAACCCATGAAAATGATACCGGCCATCATCCTGGTCGTCCTGGTGCTGGCAGTCGCTTTTGGCGCGGTCAGCTTTCTCAACAAACCCCGCCAGGCCTCCGCCCAGGCGGAGCAGACCGCTGTTGTATATTTTGCCGGGGGCTGCTTCTGGGGCGTGGAGCACATGATGGGCCTGGTGCCAGGCGTCATCAACGCCCAATCCGGCTACGCCAACGGCACGGTGGACAAGCCTGACTACAGGACGGTCACCACCGGCACCACCGGCCACCGGGAAACGGTGGAGGTGACCTACAACCCCGCCCTGGTGACGCTTACTGAACTGGTCACCCTGTACTTCTCCGCCATCGACCCGACGGTACAAAACCGGCAGGGAAATGACATTGGCAGCCAATACCAGACGGGCATATACTATGCGTCGGCGGAAGACGGCGAAGTCATCGCCAAACTGGCGGAAAATGAGAAGGCCAAGTACCCCGCCTTCCATGTGGAAGTCGCCCCGCTCACTAGTTTCTTCTTGGCGGAAGACTATCACCAGGACTACCTCATCAAAAACCCGGGAGGCTATTGTCACTTGAGTACCGCAAACTTTGAACGCGCGAAGGTAACCGGCAAACAACCCGAACCCCGCAAGGCTGAATACCGCAGCATCCGCCCCCAGGACGCCAAGGCCGCCATGGACCGCGGCGACAAGATCATCATTGTGGACGTGCGTGAGCCCTTTGAGTTTGCGGACGGCCACATCAAAGGCGCCATCAACCTGCCGCTTGGCAACCTGGTGAGCCTGGCCAAGGACCAGCTTCCGGACAAGGACGCCCTGATTTACCTCTACTGCCGCTCCGGTGCGCGCAGCCGCACCGGCGCCATGCAATTGGTCAAGGAAGGCTACACCAACCTCTATGACCTGGGCGGCATTATCAACTGGCCTTATGAGGTCGTTCGCTGATTTTAATCAAGGTAACAACAGCATAAAACAGAGGAGCCGCGCGGCTCCTCTGTTCTTTATCAAGGTTTACAATGTTCAGGGCTTGACGCGGGTCAGGCCTTCCATGGAATAAGTGGGCGTCATGATCATTTCCGGGGTGTCCACAATCATGTCACGGTATTCAGCGCCGGTATACTGCGCCATGCCGCCGATGTTGTACACCTTGGACATGTCCCAGCCGCGGGCAGCCAGGATGTTCATGAGCATGCCCACGCGGCCGCCGCTCTGGCACATGATGAAAAGGGTCTTGTCCTTGGGGAAGAGGGCTTCCAGGAGGTCGTCGCTCTCTTCATACACGGGCACGGGCTCAGCCGGGGTGCCGCCGTACAACTGGGGCAATTCGGCGTTGGTGTGCGCCTCGGCGTTGAAAATCAGCCCGAAGAAGGGGATGACTTCAAAGTTGCGCAGGTGCTTTTTCATGTAGTCGCCGTGGTCGCGGGTGTCGATGTAGTACACGTCGGAACGGTTCAAGTACTGCAGGAGGTTGGTGTTGTTGATGGCGGAGCAGGTGGGGCCAAAGTCGCCCGGGGTGCAGGGGGATTCCTGGGCGTCATCCTTGTTGCGCTGGAAGGTCTTGCTGGTGTCCACCGGGGCGGGCAGGGGGGCCAGCTCACCGCTTGCGGCAACGGCGGCATCCGCCATTTCTTCTTCCGCTTCAACCACAGGCGCTTCAGCCTTCTGGATGGACGGGTCATTGGCAAAATGCGCGTCCTTGCCATGGAACTCAAACATCGCCTGCAGCATGCGCAGGATGTTGTTGGTGGAGACGGTGGCGCCCGTCCAGGTGTCCAGGGTCATTACACCCCGGCCTTCGCCGGCCTGGTAATCGGCCAGATCAATGTCCGCGATGGTGTTTAAGCCCTTGAGCTGGGCATAGGTCTTGCCCTGGTAGTAGGGCAGGTATTCTTCCTGAATCATCTCAAAGGTCTGTCCGCTGGGGATGGGGTTGGAATCGCCCCAGAAGCCTGCGGCGTAGCGCGTGGTGCCGTCCGGTCCAAAGCTCAAGGTGCGGATGGCCGCGTCGTCCAGCAAGCCGGACTCCGGCAGGGTCAGATCCAGGTAGGCCGTGGTCCAGTAGTTGACATCGGCGGAGCGGCAAGTGCAGGAAATGAAGGTGACCTGATACTTGATGTAGCCGCGGGCCTGGTACTTGAAGCTGACAAAGCCATAGAAGAGGTCCTCTTCCTGGGGTCCGTCAATGTGGCGGATGGGGATGATGGCGATGGGGTTGGCCTTGGTGCCTTCACCCAGGTCAGCGCTGGTGTTGAGGAAGTCGTTGACCTCGTCCAGCGTCAGCGCCAGGGCGGGTAGGCTCAGGGAAAAGACCAGAGCCAGGCTGAGGATGGTGAGCAGCAGTTTTTTACGCATGTTTTCCTCCTGCGTTTTTAATCCTCCATAAGGCCAGAAGGACGCGCCATCTTTGTCAATGGATAATACAAGCAAATGTCAATGTATACAAAATCAGCCTGGACAAAAACTGTCCAGGCCGTATGCGAAGCGTTGAAGTTAATCTATTCTGCCTTTTCCCGTATCATCCGGTCAATCGCGCGGGCGGCGTCCTTGCCGGCCCCCATGGCCAGAATCACGGTGGCGGAGCCGGTCACCACGTCGCCGCCCGCGTACACTTTCTCCCGGCTGGTGAGGCCGTCCGCGCCGTTGACCACAATACCGCCCCAGCGGTCGGTTTCCAAGCCCGGGGTGGTCAGGCGGATGAGGGGGTTTGAGGAAGTGCCGATGGCGATGATGACCACGTCGGCGGCCAGCTCATAGTTGCTGCCGGCTTCCTCCACCGGCCTTGCGCGGCCGGAGGCGTCCTTTTCGCCCAGGGTCATGCGCACGCACTCCAGCCCGCGCACCCAGCCCTTCTCATCGCCCAGCACCCGGATGGGGTTGGTCAGCATGCGGAAGGTGATGCCCTCCTCCTGGGCGTGGTGCACCTCCTCCAGCCTGGCGGGCAGCTCCTTCATGCCGCGGCGGTAGACGATGTGCACTTCTTCCGCACCCAGCCGCCTGGCGCAGCGCGCGGCGTCCATGGCCACGTTGCCCCCGCCCACCACCGCTACGCGCTTGCCGTGCATGATGGGGGTGAGGGAATCCTTTTCATAGGCTTTCATCAGGTTGATGCGGGTCAAGTACTCATTGGCGGAGTACACGCCCTTGAGGGACTCGCCCGGGATGCCCATGAAGCGCGGCAGGCCCGCGCCGCTGGCGATGAAGACGGCCTCAAAGTGCATCTCCAGCAGCTCATCAATGGTCAGTGTCTTGCCAATCACGGTGTTGAGGCAGATGACCACACCCAGGCGTTTCAAGGCTTCCACTTCGGCCATCACGATGTCCTTGGGCAGGCGGAACTCCGGGATGCCGTAGCTCAAGACGCCGCCGGGCAGGTGCAGGGCTTCAAACACGGTGACCGCATAACCCATGCGCGCTAGCTCGCCCGCGGCGGTCAGCCCGCCGGGGCCGGCGCCCACCACCGCCACCTTATGCCCGTTGGCCTCCGGCTTGGGCGGCACTTCACAGGCGCTCTCCCGGTGCCAGTCGGCGGCGTAGCGCTCCAGGCGGCCAATGCCCACAGCCTCCCCCTTGATGGCGCGCACACAGCGCTGCTCGCACTGGGTCTCCTGCGGGCAGACACGCCCGCAGACTGCGGGCAGGGCGCTGTCACGGTTTAATACCAGGAAGGCTTCTTCCATCTTGCCCTGGGCGATTTCATGGATGAAGGCCGGGATGTCAATGCGCACCGGGCAGCCGTCAACACAGGGCTTGTGCTTGCATTGCAGGCAGCGGGCCGCTTCCTCCATGGCCATCTCCTGCGTATAGCCCAGGGCCACTTCCTCAAAGTTGCGCGCGCGCAACTGCGGGTCCTGGTTGGGCATTTCCACCTTCTTGGGTGACATGTTGCGCGTCATGATTGTACCTCCTGGTTCAGCAGCCGGCAGTTGTCCTCCCGCTCGCGGGCCTCAAATTCCTCGTACATCCGGTTGCGGCTGATGACCTCGTCAAAGTCAACCTGGTGGCCGTCAAAATCCGGCCCGTCCACGCAGGCGAACTTGATCTGCCCGTTCACCGTCAGCCGGCAGCCGCCGCACATGCCCGTGCCATCCACCATGATGGGGTTCATGGACACGATGGTCTTGATGCCGTACTGCTTGGTCAACTGGCTGACAAACTTCATCATCACCAAGGGGCCAATGGCGATCACCTCGTCATACTGGTGCCCTGCTTCAATCAGTTCCTTCAGGGCGTCCGTCACCCGGCCGTGGCCGCCATGGCTGCCGTCGTCCGTCATCACCTTCAAAATGTCCGACACCCGGGAGAACTCCTTCTCCAGGAAGACAAACTCCTTGCTGCGAAAGCCGATGATGGAATGCACCTCGCTGCCCTGTTGGTGCAGTTTGCGCGCCACCGGGAAGGCAATGGCGCAGCCCACGCCGCCGCCCACCACGCACACCTTCTTCAGCCCTTCCACCTGGGTGTGCATGCCCAATGGGCCCACAAAGTCGTGCAGGCTGTCCCCGGATTCCAGGCTGTCCAGCTCCATGGTGCCGGCGCCCACCACCTGGTACACCACGCTGACGGTGCCGGTTTCCTCGTTGACATCATGGATGGTCAGCGGGATGCGCTCGGAGTTTTCCTTGGCGCGCAGGATGATGAACTGCCCTGCCAAAGCCTTCTTGGCAATCAGGGGGGAGAGAATCTCCATCCTGGACGCGTTGCCGCTTAGGCGGGTTTTGGCGGTGATGCGGTACATGGCTTACCTCCGTTGCTTATTGTATGGCTGGCGGCGGCTGCTTGAGCAGCTTGGCGCGCCGCTTGTAGTCAGGCATGAAGCGCTCAATCAGGCTGTAAAAGGCGGGGGAGTGGTTGAGGTGCTTCAGGTGGGCCGCCTCATGCAGCACCACGTATTCGATGGCTTCCAGGGGGTAGGCCATCAGGCGGTAGGAGAAGGCCAGGTTGCCCTTGGAAGAGCAGCTGCCAAAGCGGGTGCGCGCCCCTGTGATGGTGACGCGGCCATGCTGCCTGCCCACCAGGGCGCTGTAGCGCTTCACCAGTTCCGGCAGCACTTGCATGGCCTTTTGCCGCAGTTGCTTTTCCTGCTCCGCGGAGTAATCCTGTTTGGCGGCGGGCTTGAAGAAATGGATGGTGATCCATTCCCTGCGGCTTTCCACAAAGCGGTCAATCTCGCTTTGCTTTAAGCGCATCGGCGCGCGCACCACCACCTCCACCCCCGGGCGCACTTCAATCGCCAGCGTCTTGCGCTGGCTGCGGACCAGGCGGAAAGGCACCTGTGCCGGTACACTAAAAAAAGCCCTGCGCGGGGCCATTAGCGTTGAAAGATGTCGCGCAGCTGGGAAAACACACGGCCGGGCAGCGTGTTGGCGCGCTTTAAATGCATTTCGGCCTCCAGGGCGCCCCGGCGGTAGGCCAGTTCCTCCGGGTCCAGGCGCACCGCGGTCCGCCAGGCCTGGTGGGCGCTTAAGTACTGCTTGAGGCCCATCAGGGTCTGCGCCTGCAGGGCATACCAGTGGGCGTCCTTGGTCTCCGCCTTGCTCAATTGCAGGAGGGCCAGCTCATACTGCTTGCGTTCCAGCAGCTTTACCGCCCAGTCCTTGGCCTGCTTTAAGGGCATGGCGGCTGTGGCGGTCTGCCGGCTTGCGGCAATCTTCATGGCCTGCTCATAGGCCAGGTTGATGACAATCAGCTTTGCCTGGCCGGCGCGCTGGTCTTCGGGGTCCAGGAACTTGTCTGGGTGGCAGGATTTGGCCAGTTTGTGGTAGGCGGAGCGGATGGCGGTCTCGTCCGCGTCGGGCTTGACGCCCAACACCTCAAAGGGTGTTTGCATGGCCGTTGCCATTGAGGATGATGGGCTCCCTGCGGATGACGCTGCCCAGGGCGTTCAGCTTGCTCTCCAGGTGCTCATAGCCGCGGGCGATGGTCTCCGGGTTGTAGATCTCCGTCACGCCCTTGGCCATCAGCCCGGCGATCACCAGGGCAGCCCCGCCGCGCAGGTCGGGCGAGGTCACCGGCGCGCCGTGCAGCTCGGGCACGCCTTCAATGTAGGCGATTTTGCCGTTGATTGTGGACTTGGCGCCCATCTTGCGCATCTCGTCCAGGTGCTTAAAGCGCGAGTCAAAGATGTTTTCAATCACTTCACTGGTGCCCAGCGCCCGGGTCAGCAGCGCGCTCATGGGCTGCTGCAGGTCCGTGGGAAAGCCGGGGTATTCCTGGGTGCTTAAGCGGATGGCGCGGTGGCCCTGGCGCAGCTGGACGGAGATGATATCGTCCTGGCTGGTCACCAGGATGCCCATTTCCAGCAGCTTGGCCGTCAGCGCTTCCATGTGGGTGGGGATGCAGCCGTGCAGCACGACATCGCCCCGTGTAGCGGCAGCGGCGATCATCAGGGTGCCGGTTTCAATCTGGTCGGGGATGACGGTGTAGGGCGCGCCGTTTAGCTTGCTCACGCCGCGGATGCGGATGGTGTCCGTGCCCGCGCCGCGGATGCGCGCGCCGATGCGGTTTAAGAAGTTGGCGGTGTCAACAATATGCGGCTCGCGTGCGCAGTTGGTCAGCACCGTGTCGCCCTGAGCCCGGCAGGCGGCCAGCATCACATTGATGGTGCCGCCCACGGTGACCATGTCAAAGTTGATGTTGGCGCCCTTGAGCTTGCCTTCCAGCACAATCATGCCGTTTTCTTCGTAAATCTTGGCGCCCAGCGCGCGGAAGCCCTTCAGGTGCTGGTCAATGGGCCGGCTGCCCAAATCACAGCCGCCGGGGTAGCCCACCTTGGCATAGCCATAGCGGCCCAGCAGCGCGCCCATGATGTAATAGCTGGCGCGCATGCGCTGGCTTAATTTGAAGGGCACCTCGTTGCTGGTCAACTGTGAAGGGTCCACCACCATCTGCTTTTGTTCCGGCTTCCAATCCACCTTCGCGCCCAGGTGGCGCAAAATCTGGATCAGTACGCGGATGTCTTCAATGTCGGGCAGGTTTTCAATCTGGCAGGCATCTTCCGCCAGCAGGGTGGCCGGCACCACGGCCAGGGAGGTGTTCTTGCCCCCGGACACATAGGTTTCCCCCCGCAGCTCCCTGCCGCCTTCAATGACCAATTTATAATCAGGCATCTGCCGTGTTCATCCTCCCATGCTTCTTGTGCTGGATTATACCATAGCGCCCAAAGTGCGTAAAGAAATGGTCAATCTGGGATGAAGAGAGACGCGCTGCTGCTTTTTCTGTCAGATCAGGTGTTCAGACCTTTTGGCCAGGCTGTAAATTTTCTGCCGCTTGTGGTATGATGGTACAGCTGTCGCCCAAGTATCGGTGGACGCTTGGGCGGGGATTTTGCGATTGATGAGGTTGTATGAATTACGGCTTGAGCCTGCTGGCGGGCATGCTGATCGCGGTGATGGTGGTGTTCAACGGCGGATTGAACGCCGCGGTGGGCGTGGGCCTGTCCCTGGTCATCATCCACATTGTGGGTTTGGGCACCATTGCGCTTGTGATGGCGCTGAAGAAAGAAAAGCCGGTCTGGAAAAAGTTCAACCCGCTGTGGTATGTGGGCGGGCTGATTGGCATCCTCACCACCTTGTTTAACCTGCGCGCCTTCTCCCACATCAGCGTGTCCGCCATGCTGGCCCTGGGCCTGCTGGGGGAGAGCCTGTCCGGCCTGCTGGCGGACCATCTGGGCTTTCTGGGCCACCCGGTGCGCCGCTTCCGGGTGGAAAAGCTGCTGGGCGGTTTGGTGATTCTGGCCGGGATTGCCCTGATGCTGACGGATTTTGACCTGATTCCGGTCATCGTTTCTCTCCTGGCGGGCTTTACGGTGCTGCTGTCCCGCCTCATCAACGGCCGCCTGGCACGGCAGACCAGTGTGGCAACAGCCACCCTCATTAACTACCTCACCGGGCTCATGGGAGCCTTGCTGGTGCTGGCTGTCACAGGGACAGGGGAACGGCTCACCTTCAACATCCCCTTACCCTATTACCTTGGCGGCATGCTGGGGGCTACCATCGTGGTCATCAGCAATCACGTGGTGGGCCGCATCTCCTCCTTCTACATGACCCTGGCCCTGTTCATCGGCCAAGTGTCCGCGGGCTTGCTGCTGGACATCGCCCTTGAGGGCACCTTCCCTATGCGCACCGCGCTGGGCGGGCTGCTGGTGCTGCTGGGCCTGACCGTGAACCTCATGCAGGACAAGGCCTATACCCGGCGCGTTGACCGCCTGGCGGCAGCGCAAATCACCGCGAACACCCCCACAACTCGTGATTGACAGGGAACAAGCCGCTTGATATAATGCACGAGCGTTTTGCTTAGCCACGACGCCATGCACGGAGAGATGGCCGAGCGGTTGAAGGCGCTAGTCTTGAAAACTAGTGATGCCGAAAGGCACCGGGGGTTCGAATCCCTCTCTCTCCGCCAAGTTTTCACATTTGGAGAAGTACCCAAGTGGCCGAAGGGGCTCCCCTGCTAAGGGAGTAGTGTGCGAAAGTGCAGCCCGGGTTCAAATCCCGGCTTCTCCGCCAAGAACCCAGAAGATTCAATGCTTCTGGGTCTTTTTATACCGTTTTTCCCAGAATAGAAAGTGAACAGAAAAGCGTAAAAAAGACTTCTATGACCAGCATCGGTACCAACATTGCTATCTACAAGCTGATACAAAAAAGCCCGACACTTTTGTCAATGCCGGGCTATATCAGCAATGGTCTCAATACATCTTCGCCGTGTTCTCAAACCGCTCTGTGGTCAGTTGGTGATCAACCGCATACTGCTTGCCTTCCCCGGCCCAGACCATGCCGCGCTCCATCAGCACTGCTGCGTTGGGGGACTTGTCAAACACGTCGTCGTGGTGGCCCAGGGAGTTGTAAAACACCCGCCCATTGCCCCAGAACTTGGTCCAGGCGACGGGCATGTCCACCGG
>JAAYLK010000037.1 GCA_012521895.1 Clostridiales bacterium | reverse complement strand
GCCAGCAACAAAACTGCCTACGGACAGATGCGCAGCTATGTCACCGGGGACACCCTGGACAGCGTGATGAACTATCCCCTGCGCGACGCGCTCATCCGCTTTTTAACCCATGACATCAACGCCGCCCAGGTGGTGCGCCAAATCCGCTCCTTGCAGGAGAACTATCCTGTTCCCTTCTTCTATTCGCTGATGAACCTGATGGGCAGCCACGACCGGGCGCGCTTGCACAACCTGCTGGTGAAGCAGGACTACAGCCACCTGCCAAACGCCAAGCGGCGCGGCCTGTTGATGGACAAGGCGCACAAGCAGCTGGCCAGAGAGCGTTTTGAAACCATGCTCGCAATCGTCGCAGCGCTGCCTGGCATGCCCAGCATGTACTACGGCGATGAGGTGGGCATGGAAGGCGCCGCCGACCCCTTCTGCCGAGGCACCTACCCCTGGGACCAGGCGGACAAAGGCAGCCTGCAGGCCACCAAGGAAGCCTTCGCCCTGCGCAAAGCCCGGCCTGTGCTGACCCGCGGCTTCCTGGAAATCGCCCAGGAAGGAGAGGACACCCTGATCATCCAGCGCTTTGCCAAGGACGGCCTGGATGTCTTTGGCCAGCCGCTTCTTGATGAGCCCTACACCCTGCGCGTTACCCGTGATGCCATCCGGCTGTAAGGCGTGCAACAAAACGCAAAGATTCATTCATCAAAACGTAATATTTTATTGACATTTCATGGCAAATCCCATAGGATAAAGTGGAATACATGGCATAGGACGGAGGTCACCATGAACTTGAATCAATGGAGAAGAGCGCTCAGCCTGCTGGTTGCGGCTCTTTTGCTTTTCCTTGTGCTGCCCGGTTTGGGAGAAAGCTTTCCCTATGTCGCCTACGCGACGGACTCGGTGCGATTGAGGGGCGGCCCTTCTTCCAAGGCCGACATCCTGACGGTGATCCGCCAGGGCGACGCGGTGCTGATTACCGGCAGCGACGGCAACTATAAGATCGTGGAGTACGAAGGCCGCAAGGGCTATGTTGTCTCCGCGTTTTTGGGCGAAGGCCAGCAGGCCTCAGCACCGGTCGTGAACATCGACCCCAAGGTGGCCGCCAACTATCAGCTGCTGTCCAACGGCGATGAAGGCTACCGCGTCAAAGCCCTGCAACAGGGGCTGGAGGAGCTGGGCTTCTACCGCAAAGCCATCGACAGCAAATACGGCAGCGGCACCGCGCAGGCGGTGAGCGATTTCCAGAAAGAAAACAAGCTGGCGCAGACTGGGATCGCGGACGCCGCCCTGCAGCACCTGCTGTTTGAAGTCACGCCCAACAATTCCCGCGGCCGCGCCACCGACGTCAAGACCCTGCCCCCCATTCCGGGACAGGTCCTGCGCCCGGATGACCGGGGTGACGCGGTTGAAGCCCTGCAGCAAACCCTGACCACCCTGAAATACTATTCCGGCAGCATCGACGGCATCTATGGCAAGACCACCCAGGACGCGGTGCGCGCCTTCCAGAAAGCCAACAAGCTTACAAGCGACGGCATCGCCGGCAAGAAGACCCTGGACGCCCTGGCGCGTGTCAGCCAGGCCACCAGCGCGCCTCAAGCAACCAGCCTGCCCCTCCCCCAGGAGACCTCCGCCATCTACCAACCGGAGCCCCTGCCGGAAGCCAGCTACCCCTACCAGACCACCGCCGCGGTGTCCGTCAACCTGCGCAAACGCGCCTCCCTGTCTGCCATGCGCATGCTGACCATCCCCGAGGGGGCGACGCTGACGGTGCATGAGGACAATGGCAGTTTTCTCAAAGCCGAGTACCGCGGCTATACCGGCTATGTGGCCAAGGAGTTCATCAACATTCCCGAGCAGTACCTGGAAGGCAAGGTGCTGGACATCAACCAGGAAGCCCGGATTAATTATCAAACCCTGGCCCCGGGCGCTGAGGGGCGTGCCGTGCGTGCCTTGCAGCAGGCGCTGACGGAGCTGGGTTACTACAACGGCAATATTGACGGCAAGTTTGGCGCGGGCACCACGGCTGGCATCAAAGCCCTGCAGGGGCAAAACAAGTTGCGCGAGACCGGCATCGTGCTGCCGGAACTGCAGCAGCTGATTTTTGAGCAGCGCGTGCGCAACAGCAAGAACCGCCTGGTTTACACCAAGACCCTGCCCCCCATCGACAACATCACCATGCAGCAGGGCGACTTTGGCGATGCCGTGTACCAGCTACACGAAATGCTCATCCAGACCGGGCATTATGACAGCAACCCGGGCTATGAATACACCAAGGCCACTGCCCAGGCGGTGCGCGCCTTCCAGAAGGACCACAGCATCAAGGTGACCGGCAAGACGGACAACTTTACCCTGCTGGCCATCCGCACGGACGCCCAGGTTAAGGCGCCCGGCGACAACATCATTGTGCCTACCCAGGAGCCGCTGACCGCGGACAATGTCATCATCATCCGCGAAGGCACCAGCGGCCTGGCGGTCACCAACCTGCAAAAGCGCCTGGTGGAACTGAAGTATTACAATGTGACGGCTGACGGAACCTTCAACGCCGATGACGCGGCCGCGCTGCGCCACTTCCAGCGGCTGAACAGGCTGCCGGTGACCGGCATCGCCGACCTGGCCACCCAGCAAACCCTGTACACTGCCTTTGCCATAGCCGCTGATGCCAGTGTGACGGAGCCCGTACAAGCCGGTTCCACCAACGCATTGCTTAAAATCGGCTCCCAGGGCGACCAGGTGCGCGCCTTGCAGTCCCGCCTGATCACACTGAACTTCCTCAAGGGCAATATCGACGGCAATTTTGGCACGCAGACCGCCGCCGCTGTCACCGCCTTCCAGGGCGCGAACAACTTAAAGCGCGACGGCATCGCCGGCAGCCAGACCCTGACCGCCCTGTACAGCGTCAACGCCATCAGCAACCACCCCGCCCCCCAGGCCACCACACCGCCCAACGTGACCGAGGTCATCCAGGGCAGCCTGAAGGTGGGAAGCAGGGGCGAAGAAGTCAAGAACGTGCAGCAGCGCCTGATTGACCTGAAATACCTCACCGGCACCGCGGACGGCATCTACGGCCCGCGGACCTTCCTGGCGGTCAAGGAGTTCCAGGGCAAGAACAGCCTGGAAGCCGACGGCCTGGCCGGCAAGCTGACCATCGCCAAGCTAAGCTCCGTGATGGCCATTGCCAACAACACCTCCCCCGTGCTGCCAACGCCCCCCATCCTGCCGCCGGCGCAGCCCACGCAACCCAGCTTCAGCCCGCCCCGCGCGGCCGAAGTGCGCTTCGCCAACTGGTACACAGAAATCCGCCCCATCGCCCAGAGGCTGAGGGACGTCATCATCTACGACTTCCAGACCGGGGAGCACTATGACTTCCGCTTCTTTAGCTTAGGCAAGCACGCGGACGGCACCACCAAGACGGCTGCCGACACCGCGGTGATGAACAAGGTGCTGGGTGAAAAGAACTGGACCGCGCGCCCTGTCTGGGTCATTTTCAGCGACGGACGCGTCTACATGGGCTCCACCCACAGCCACCCGCATGAGGTGGACTACATCTCAGGCAACGACCTCAACGGCCACCTTTGCGTCCACTTCCCCCGCGAGATGGAAGAAGCCGCGCAAACCGGCCCCTATGCCGTGTCCCACCAAAACGCCATCCTGGCCGGCTGGGACCTGACCCAGAACATGGCGCGCTGAGATGATGGACAAGAAACAATTGATTTCCATCGCGGTGGACGGCCCTGTCGGCGCCGGCAAATCCACCCTGTGTGACGCCCTGGCCGAAAAGCTGGACATCCTGCACCTGGACACCGGCGCGATGTACCGGGCGATTGGCCTGTACGCGATAGAAAACAAACTGCCGCTGGATGATGAGGCTGTGTTTGAGCAGGCCATCGGCAAGCGTGACATTGCAGTGAGCGTGGATTACAGGGATGGCGCCCAGCTGACCTACCTAAACGGCCGGGATGTGAGCCAGGAATTGCGCGGTGAGCAGGTTGGCGCCGCTGCCAGCGCTGTCTCCCGCTTCCCCGCGGTGCGCAAGTACCTGGTGGCGCAGCAGCAGCAGCTGGCAAAGGAACGCAGCCTGCTCATTGACGGGCGGGACATCGGCACCGTGGTGCTCAAAGACGCCAAGGTGAAGATGTTCCTGACAGCCAGCCCAGAGGAACGCGCCATGCGGCGCTACAGGCAGCTGATCAACGCCGGCAAGACCTCCGACTACCAAACTGTGCTGGAAGACCTGAAGGCGCGCGATTACCAGGACGCCAACCGGGCGACTGATCCCCTGCGCCCGGCGGAGGACGCCATCATCGTGGACACCAGCGGGCAAAGCTTTGAAGAATCCCTTGAAGAAATGCTGGAGATTGTCAAGAAAGCCTATGACCAGTCCTAAGCAAAATGACAGAACCCTGTTTTACCGTTTCGCCAGGACGGTTCTGAAGGCTTTTTCCTTTTTGTTTTACCCCTGCTCTTTGCAGGGCATTGAAAACGCGAACCTGAAGGCCCCCTTTATCATCATCAGCAACCACCAGAGCATGATGGACCCAGTCCTGCTGGCCGTGAAGCTGGACCGGCACGTCATCCATTTCATCGGCAAGCGCGAGCTGGCCAGCTTCAAGCCCCTCAAGTGGATTGTGGAGCACCTGCACATGATCGCGGTCTCCCGCCACATGTCGGACCTGTCCGCCATGCGCGCCGCCGGCGCGGTGCTGAAAAACGGCCAGGTGCTGGGCATTTTCCCGGAAGGCAGCCGCAACCAGGGCCCCAGTATGGAGCACCTGGAAACCGGGGTAACCGTCCTCTTGCAGCGGCACAGGGTGCCCTTGCTGCCGGTGTACATCGCCGACCGCCCACGCCCCTTCCGCCGGGTGAAGATGGTGGTGCTGCCGCCGCTGCGCTATGATGACCTCCTGGGTGAGGGCATCAACATGGAAGAAGGCGAACGCCTGGGTCAGCGGATCAAGGCGCTGTACCAGGAAATGGACATTAAATACAATAAAAATACAATCTCTGCATGACAGGGAATTTTCCTTTGTGTAAACTAAGAAGGTGGAGGTTTTGACAGCTAAATGCCAATCCGGGTAGCAAAGAGCGCAGGTTTCTGTATGGGCGTGAACCGTGCGATGAACACCGCGCTGGACGTTGCCAGGCAGGCACGACAGGAAGGCAAACAAGCTTTCTCGCTGGGTGAAATCATCCACAACCCCGCGGCAGTCCAGGCGCTGAAAGAAGAAGGGCTCAGCCCCGTCCACTCCCCCGAGGAAGCAAAGGACGGCATCCTGCTCATCAGGAGCCATGGCACAACGCCGGACATGGTGGCGCAATGCAGGCTGACTGCCCAGAAAGTGGTTGACTGCACTTGTCCATTCGTGCATCATGTGCACATGCTGGTTGAAAAACACAGCACCGATGGCAAGCCCGTCATCATCCTGGGCGATCCGGATCATCCGGAGATCAAGGGCATTGTCGGCTGGTGCAAGGGACCATCCTACGTCATCCAGCACCTGGACCAGGTGGAAAGCCTGCCCAGGACGTTGACAGGAGCCCTGCTGGTCAGCCAGACCACCTTCCCCCCCAACCAATGGGACGCCTTCCTGCCAAGGTTGCTGGAGCACCTGCCGGACTTGAGGCATGAGAACACCATCTGCAATGCCACCAGCGTCAGGCAGCAGGAAGCGGAAAAGCTGGCCAAACAGTCAGACTGCATGATTGTGGTGGGCGGCAAGCACAGCGCCAACACGCAGAAACTGGCCAAGACCTGCGCCAAATGGTGCGCGAAAACCATTTTGATTGAACACGCCGGGGAATTGTCCCAGTACACTGTAAACCCGGCCATTGAAAGGATAGGTATCACCGCTGGCGCTTCTACGCCGGCGTGGTCACTGAAGGAGGTTGTTGACTATATGAACGACATGGAACACAAAGGACTGACCCCGGACCCCCAGGAAACTGAACAGGCGCAGGAGCAGGTTGTTGAGCAGGTCATTGACACTGCCCAGGAAACTGTAGAAGCCGTTCAGGAAACCGCCCAGCCCGTGGTTGAAGAAGCCGTGGACGCTGTGCAGGACGCCGCTGAAGAAGCCGTTGAGACCGTGGAAGAAACGGTTGAAGCAGCCAAAGAAGCAGTGGAAGAAGCTGTTCAGCCCGCTGAGCATGCCGAACCCGCCAAGGAGCCCAGCTTCATGGACGCCGTCGCTGCCAGCATGTCCCGCATCCGCAACGGCCAGACCATCACCGGCAAAGTGGTGCAGATCACCGATGACGAAGTCTGCGTCAACATCGGCTATAAGTCCGACGGCCTGCTCAAGCGTGATGAGCTGGTAGACAAGGACGTCGAACTTGGGGACGAAATCGAGGTTGAGGTCGTCAAAGTCAACGACGGCGAAGGCAATGTCATCCTCTCCCAGCGCAACATCGTCAACCGCAAGGTGTGGGGCGAGCTGATGGAGAAGTATGAAAAAGGCGAACTGGTCGAAGCAGTCGGCAAGGAAGCGGTCAAAGGCGGCCTACTGGCCACCGTTGAAGGCGTCCGCGCCTTCATCCCCGCTTCCCACCTGGCCCAGCGCTATGTGGACAAGATCAGCCAGTTTGTCGGCCAGGAAATGAAGCTGAAGATCATCGAAGTGGACGAGAGCAAAAAGCGCATCGTGGCCAGCCGCAAGGAAGCCCTGGCGCAGGAAAGCGACGCCATCAAGGAAGCGGTCTGGAGCCAGTTGCATGAAGGCGAAGTGGTCAAGGGCATTGTCCGCCGTTTCACCAACTTTGGCGCCTTCGTGGACCTGGGCGGCGTGGACGGCTTGATCCACGTGTCGGACCTGAGCTGGAACCGCTCCATCACCCCCAGCGATGTCCTGCAGGTGAATGAGGAAGTGGAAGTCAAGATCCTCTCCCTGGACCGTGAGCGCGACCGCATTGCCCTGGGCTACAAGCAGTTGCAGCCGCGTCCCTGGGACAACGTGGAAGAGAAGTATCCTGTTGGCACCGTGCTGACCCGCACCATCGTGCGCGTGCGTCCCTTTGGCGCCTTCATCGAGCTGGAGCCCGGCGTGGACGGCCTGGTGCACATCTCCCAGGTTGCCCCCAACCGCGTTGAGAAGATTGAAGACGTGGTGCAGCCCGGCCAGGAAGTCAATGTGAAGGTGCTGGCGGTGGATCCTGTTGCCAAGCGCATCAGCCTGTCCATCCGCGAAGCCATGGCCGACAGCGCCATGAGCTACAACGCTGACATCCCCGGCGAAGGCTATGAGGAGCAGCACTACGAAGAGACCGCCTTTCAGCCGGAAGAACCCGTTGCGGCCCCCGCAGCCGCGGAAGACCGTCCGGAGACCGCCTTGGAGCTGGCCATGCGCAAGGCGCGTGAAGAACTGGAAAAGGGCAGCGAGGAATAAGCCTCTCCCCCATACCATGTGGCAGCCGCGTTTACCGCGGCTGCTTTTTTATGTCAAAATCTTGATTTTGGGCTCTTCCTGGGCGAATCGATTGAAAATAAGCTTAGATAGTGTCTACACGAGTTACGCAAGGACTCCTGCCCAAATGGCGATACATCGAACTTGAATTGCAGCAATGAACCCGTCGCTGGTTTTCGCGTACCTGGTTGCAACCCCGCGCCATCGCTTG
>JAAYLK010000036.1 GCA_012521895.1 Clostridiales bacterium | reverse complement strand
GGACGTCTTCCACAACAAGCCCTATGCCAAGCCCTATTACCAAAAGCTGAACGAGGTTTTCCACAAAGGCCTGATTGACCAGGACACCCTGGTACAGAACTTTGACCAATACCTGGCCAAGCTGTCCACCGGGCGCGTGCTGGGCATGTTCGACCAATACTGGAACTTCCAGAACGCCACTGACTCCCTGGTGGCCCAGAAGATGTACGACTCCACCTACATCGGCCTGCCGCTGGTGTATGACGAGTCCATCACCGAGCACTACTTGGACCAGCCGGTCATCAACATCAACCGCGGCTTTGGCATCTCCATCAACTGCGAATATCCCGAGCGCCTGGTGATGATGTTTGAGCGCATGCTGGATGACGAATGGCAGACCCTCTTCCATTGGGGCGTTGAGGGTGAGGACTACTACGTTGAAAATGGCCGCTACCTGCGGACAGATGAGCAAAAGGCCAACAACGACAACCCCACCTGGCAAAACGCCAACAAGGCCAAGCAGCTCTTCTACAATGCCCCCAAGAAAGAGGGCACCATGGACAACGGCAACAGCTGGGACTCTGCCTTGCAGCCCGAACTGTACTTTGACATGATGAGCGATTATGACAAGGAATTCCTCACCAAGTACAACATGAGGACGCCGGCGGAATTCTTCAACCCCGCCCCGCCCAACCAGCCCTATTATGCGGCCTGGCAGATCGACCTCAACCCCTACCCGGACATGAACGACATCAACACCCGGATGATTGACATCCAGGCCCGTGACCTGCCCCAGGCCATCATGGCAGCCCCCGGCACCTTTGACGCGGTGTGGGACGCCTTCGTGGTGGAGCTGGACAATGCCGGCGTCGCGGAATTTGAAGCCTTCATGCAAAAAATCATCCTAGAGCTCAACGCGAAACTGTCATAACACCACCCGCCCGCCCCAGCCGCGGAACGCCCGTGGTTGGGGCTTTTTCTATCAAACAAGCCCTCTTCCCTGACTGAAAGTAGGTTGCCATGCAAAAAAATCGCGCGAGCCTGCCACACAACAAGGCCTCCTTCTGGCACACCCTGATCCAGCAGAGGCAATTGGTGCTGATGAGTGTGCCCATGCTGCTCTACATCCTGCTCTTTCACTATGCCCCGCTGTGGGGCTGGATCACCGCCTTTATGAACTACAAGCCATCCAAACCTATGTTTGATAACCTCTGGGTGGGGCTGGACAACTTCAAGTGGCTGTTTTCCAGGCAGGAGTTTTTCCTGGCTATCCGCAACACCTTCGCCATGAGTGTCATCACCCTGGTGTTCAACACGGTGTCCGCCATCGTGCTGGCAGTGATGCTCAACGAGGTCAAGCAGCGGCGTTTCAAGCGCACTGTGCAGACGGTGACCTACCTGCCCCACTTCCTGTCCTGGGTCATTGTGGTGGGCCTGGCGCAGTCCATGTTTGCCACTGACGGCGCGGTGAACCAATTGCTCATGAGCCTGGGCGTCATACAATCCCCCGTGTTCTGGCTGGGGGATGGCAAGTATTTCTGGTGGCTGGTGGGCATCATCCACGTATGGAAGGAGACCGGCTGGAACTCCATCATCTATCTGTCGGCCATGTCTGCCATTGACCCGGCCCTGTATGAAGCAGCGGAGATGGACGGCGCGGGGCGGCTGCGCAAGATTTTGCACATCACCCTGCCGGGCATCAAATCCACCTTTGTGATTTTGCTGGTGATGAACATTGGCATGCTGATTGGCGGCCAGTCCGAAGGCAATTTCGACATTCCCTACCTGATGGGCCAGAACCTGCTGATTGACTGGTCACAGACCATTGACATCTTCGTGCTCAAGTACGGCATCAGCATGAGCCAGTATGGCAGGGCCACGGCAGCAGGCATCTTCAAAAGCGTGGTTGCCATCGTGCTGTTGCTGAGTGCCAACACCATCGCCCGCAAGCTGGACGAACCCACCCTGCTGTAAAGGAGGCGCAAGAATGCAAAGAAAACTGATTCAAAAGGGCGCCGTGGGGCGGGGCTCAAAGGCCAAGGATTTTGCTTTTCATCTGGCCATCACCCTGGTGCTGCTGGCGCTGATGGTGCTGACGCTGTACCCTGTGCTCAACACCGTGGCCATCTCCTTTAATGATGGCACAGACGCCATCCGCGGGGGCATCCACATCTGGCCGCGCACCTTCTCCCTGGAAAGCTACAAAGGCGTGCTGGCGGATGAATATGTCTTCTCAGCCTTCCTGGTTTCTGTCGCCCGCACGGTGGTGTCCACCATTTTAAACCTGGTGCTGACCAGCATGCTGGCCTACACCCTCTCGCGCACGGAATATGTGCTGCGCAAGTTCATCACGTTTGTGTTTGTGCTGACCATGTATGTGAATGCCGGCCTCATCCCCAATTATCTGCTGATTTCCCGCACCCTCAACCTGGGCAAGAGCTTTTGGGTGTATGTCATCCCCACCATGATCAGCTGCTTTAACATGATTGTGATCCGCACCTACATCATTGGCCTGCCTGACGCCCTGGTGGAGTCCGCGCGCATTGACGGCGCGGGCGAGTTCCGCGTGTTCTGGCAGATTATCGCGCCGCTTTGCCTGCCGGTTTTGGCAACAGTGGCGCTGTTTGTGGCGGTTGGCTCCTGGAACAGCTGGTTTGACACCCACCTGTACAATGCCGGCAAGCCCAAGCTGCACACCCTGCAATACCTGCTCAAAATGAAGCTGGCCACCACCCAGGCCAGCTCCAACGCGGCGCTGAGCTCCACCTCTGCCCTGTCCGCGCGCAACACCACCACGCCCATCACCATCCGCGCGGCCATCACGGTGATTTCGGCCCTGCCCATCATGGTGGTGTACCCCTTCCTGCAAAAATACTTCGTCACCGGGCTCAGCATCGGCTCGGTCAAAGGTTGATTTTTTATACCTGAATAACAAATAAGGAGACGCCATGAACACCCGATTTGATCACCGCAAGCAAAAGGCCCTGCTGACCCTGGTAGACAGGGAGGGCAGGCCCCTACAAAACAAAAACCTGTCCTACCAGCAGACCAAACACGAGTTCCTGTTTGGCTTTGGCGCCTTTGACGCGGTGGAAGTGGCGTCGGAGGACACGCTGCTGGAGCGCAAGTATGAGCTGATGGACAGGCTTTCCAAGATGATGGCGGTGTTCAACTACGGCACCCTGCCCTTTTACTGGGGGCGCTTTGAGCCCCATGAAGGCGAACCCATCTCCGAAGCCACCCTCAAGGGCGCCCAGTGGCTGAAAGCCCGCGGCGTGAAGACCAAGGGCCATCCCCTGTGCTGGCACACGGTGTGCGCGCCCTGGCTGCTGCGGTATGACAACAAGACCATTCTGGAAAAGCAGCTGGCGCGGATTGCCCGTGAGGTGAGCGACTTCAAGGGCCTGATTGACACCTGGGACGTAATCAACGAGGTGGTCATCATGCCGGAGTTTGACAAGTATGACAACGCCGTCACCCGGATTGCTAAGGACCTGGGCCGGGTGGGCATGGTGAAGGCGGTGTTTGAGCAGGCGCGGGCGGCCAACCCCAAGGCCACCCTGATTCTGAACGACTTTGATATGTCCGAGAAGTATGAGCGTTTAATCGCCGACTGCCTGGACGCGGGCATTGGGATCGATGTCATCGGCCTGCAATCCCACCAG
Source organism: Clostridiales bacterium (assembly GCA_012521895.1). Lineage (GTDB taxonomy): Bacteria > Bacillota > Clostridia > Christensenellales > Aristaeellaceae > UBA6115. Next base: position 37,862 of record JAAYLK010000036.1, on the reverse strand, counting down.
CACCAGGGCTACTGGGGCCTGGAAAAGGTGCAGCGTGTGCTGGAGCGGTTCTCACGCTTTGGCCTTCCCCTGCACTTCACCGAGAACACCCTGATTTCGGGCGATTTGATGCCAAAGCACATCGTGGACCTGAACGACTGGCAGGTGGATGAATGGCCCAGCACACAGGAGGGCGAGGAGCGGCAAAAGCGCGAGGTGGAAGAGATGTACACCGAGCTGTATGCCCATCCGCTGGTGGAAGCCATCACGGTGTGGGACGCGGTGGACGGCATGTGGCTGAAGGCGCCCTCGGGCCTGCTGCGGCATGACAATTCCGTAAAGCCCGCCTATGGGCGACTGAAGGAACTGATTACCGAAGAATGGATGAGCAAGGGCCGCCTGCGCACGGATGAGCAGGGCCGGGCGGCGCTTTTCGCCACGCGCGGGGAGTATGAATTGGTGGTGGATGGGAAGGCCGTGACCTTTGCGCTGGGCAAGGGAGATACGGACGTCCGCCTGACGGTTTGATGATGGCTGGATGATTGAAAATAACAGCGCCGGTTGTGGGGAAAGGCTGACCGGCGCTGTTTTTTGTTGATATTGGCTGAAGGCATCAGCGTTTTGCCTGGATGGTCCATTGCGCCTTTTTATCGTTTGGCTTTTGATGGTTGACGGCGGAAAACCTACTCGGAAACGACGGTGAAGCCCTGTTCCGCCAGCTTCTCCTTGATGGTGTCCAGGGGGATTTTGCGCATCCTGGCGCCCATGGGCAGGGTCATGAAGCGGCCCACGCTCTGCAGCATGCCGGGCTTTACGATGTCCACAAAGCCAATGTCCGCCAGCGCCTGTGCCAGCTCCGGGTAGGTTATGCACAGGGCGTGCACGGACAGGGACAGGTCCAGGGGCTTGCCGCTCATCTCTTCCTCCGGTGGTTTTCCTTGCCCATGGATGATACCCGGCAAGGCGCGCGTGCTGGTGTGCCCGGAATGGCCGCACAAGGCTGTTCGTTGCGCGGAAAATGTCGGTTGGGTACAATGAACATGCGCGGCTTCTTTGCCCGATGAAGGAGAATTGACCTGTTCCATGGATTTTGAATGATGAAGAAAAAGTTTTATCTGGTGCTGGGCTTTGTGGGCCTGGCCTTGGGTTTTGTGGGCGCCATCGTGCCGCTGCTGCCGGCCTTCCCCTTTTTGGTGATGGCGGCCTTTGGCTTTTCCCGCGGCAGCGAGAAGCTGCACACCTGGTTTCTCAACACCAAGCTGTACAAGGACAACCTGGAAAGCTTCCTGCAGGGCCGCGGCATGACCCGCGCCGCCAAGCTCCGCGTCATTTTGACGGTGACGGTGGTGATGGGCCTTGGCATCTTCTTTATGCGCCGCATCCCCTGGGGCCAGGCGCTGCTGGCTTTGATCTGGGTCGGGCATGTGGTGGGCTTTGTGTGGGGGGTTAAGACGGTGGGGGAATAATCCACTTAGAATACTTTACATAAAGGCAATTCAAAGACAGACAAGTGCATCAATCGCGATATATCCCACACCTTTTTGGGTGTGTTTTGCTATATTGACTTGGGATAAATCGTAAATGGGGTGCCAGTTTGGGGACAAAGCGTGCCGTTGCAAATCGGATTCATGAGCTGTGTGAGCAACATGGCTTGACGATTAATGCATTGGCAGATAACTCAGGCATCTCACCTTCTACCGTTTATAGCATCCTCAATCAAAAGAGCAAGAACCCAGGCATCATTACCATCAAGAAGATTTGTGATGGTTTGGACATTACGCTGGCAGATTTTTTTGAGTCGAAGCATTTTGATGGGATTGAGCAAGAAATCAGATAGCAGGTATGTTGATGTTAGAAGAATTTATAACTGACTTTAAAGCTTGGGCAGAATCATTTGGTGCAAAGCCAAATGGTGTCAATTGTGTGTACCGTGAGAACGTAAAAGATGACGCTTTTACAAAAGGTGGCGCTTACTTTGGCTTCATTCAGCCTGACGAAGCGCCATCAGGCTCATACCATGATTTTTCTCTGGTCGTTTTCCCAGACGACGAAAGAGGAAAGTGGCTGGTTAGCCTGTGTGTGGGCTCGTTAGGGTTTAAAGAGGATTATGATTTGGCTGCTCAACCGGGGATTCGTCGCCTCTTTGCAAAACTTGTTTCAGAAAACGGATACAACAAACCGAGTTTCTTAGACATTGAAACACCCCTGCCCAAAGCCTTCGTTAGCAAAGAACCTAATTTTGTGAATTTCGTAAAAAGCTACAGCAGTGTGATATCTGCTTGTGAGATCATTGACCCAACAACAATTGAAGGTCAAAACAAAGTAAAAGGCTTTCTTGCTACTTATGCACAAATTCGCGAATGGCCTACCAATAAAGCCTTACGAGATGCCGTACAAAAGGGAATACAAGACGCTTTGGTGAAAAAGGATGAAAAAGACGACATCCAAGAAGTCACCACCTTGCTAGAGCACAGGAAGTATGTTGTCTTGCAAGGACCTCCTGGCACAGGGAAAACCCGAATGACAAAATTACTCGCTAGCGGAATGAAGGCAAAAACTTTCTTCACCCAGTTTCATGCTGAGACATCCTATGCAGATTTCGTTTGGGGCATCCGTCCTACCCTTGATTCAGATCAGTTGAAGTACGAATCCAGGGATGGTGTATTGATTCAATCAATCAAATATGCAATCAACAATCCCCAACAGAAAGTTATCCTGATTATAGACGAAATCAACCGCGCCAATCTATCCAATGTACTGGGTCCAGTTTTCTATTTGTTTGAGTATCAAATGGATGCATCAGATGTTGTTATCAAGTTGAGGAACGATTTAGAATTAAACGCACCACCTAGCAATTTATATGTGATTGCCACCATGAACACCGCTGACCGTAGTTTGGCGGTGGTAGATTTTGCATTGCGCCGGCGTTTTGCCTGGTACACCCTGTGGCCTAAAGCCATTCAATCACCGAGATTTATGCACAATTATTATGATGCCATCGCCAGTATATTTGAGCAGTATGCTAGCGATGAAGAGCTGAACCTGCAACCGGGGCAAGGGTATTTTCTTGCTGACAGCGAAGAAGAGATGAAGAAACGGCTCAAGTATGAAATTATGCCCCTCATCAAGGAATACCTCACTGAAGGACTTCTAACTAGCGCTAAAACGCCTTCTCAAACTACTTTGCGTCACAAATCAAAGAGGAATTATTCCTTTGAGTTTGGGCACCTTCTATATTGCTCCTTGTCTAGATGATAGCCTCCGTGCCTTGGGTTTTATAGATTTAAAGAAGCACTTTAAGAATACCAGCGCAGGACGGTTGAGTCCTGCCATCCATAAATTTATTAGCTTGAATCAGGATGTCCTTGCCTTCCTGGACGTTTCGGCAGCATGTGAAGGGTATGACCCATTTGCTGAACTTCAGTTTACAACCGGCAAGTATATTGGCGCTGTGCCTTTGCGTTCTCCTGTAAATGGTAAACAAATCGGCGACTTCGTTGTCCGTCCGCGATTTTCTGACGATAAATTCCTATTTGAACAACTGACCAAAATCCTCTTAATGCTTAAAGTAAGCATAGAGCCTGAGTATCTGGACACGATGCCCCTTGCTTCCGGTGAAATGGTAAGACCACCACGGTATTATGATGCATTGAAGTTTGTGACAGCGTATGCCGATGCCATTAAAGTAAACTGGCACAAATTCCGAACAATAGATCATAGCCACCCTTATCCCAAAACATCAACTAATTGGCTCAGATACATCGAAAACGAGAATGATGTCAATAAAAAGTTGGTGTTCCCTTCAAGAGACAACGAGCTATCGCCCCAACACCCTGAATGGCGACAAGCCAAAATGGTATTTGAGATTGCGAAAGAAGAACTTCAGCGTCCTACGACCCCGATGACTATTCGTTTTCAATCAAGAGAGTTGATTCAAAGCATTTCAATCAAATCCAACCATATACTACCCATGCCAATCAAACAATTCACCTTGCATGCATATGAACCCAAAGCAATTAAAGCTATGAAAAACCAAGCAAATGTGTTTCTCAATGCACACAGCAAGGAGGTCAGCGCCTGGCGCATTGATATTGCAGACCTGTTTGAAAAGTATGTACAACACACGGTGCAAACTATTGTCCGCGAAATGCCCGCAAGGTTATACAAGAATCCTCGTTTTACAGTTCGGGGCTATCTGCCCAGTTGGGGACTAAAGCATTTGGAGCCGGATGCATTGATTGAAACAGACAGAATAAGTGTTGCCATTGACGCCAAGTACAAGGTGCATTATTACAGTCGCAATCAAACCTCTACAATTCTCAAAGAGACCCATCGGGCTGACCTGCACCAAATTTTGTCCTACTGTTCATTTTCTACTGCTAAGTATAAGGCAGGCATGTTGTTTTATCCCTCAAACAAATATTCATCACAATCGTTTTATTACACCAATCCTTACAATGGCACACAAACCGAGGTTGTCATCGTTGGCTTGCCATTTGAGGCAGAGATTAAGAATGAAACAATCCAAGGGCTGACAAGCCTTTTTAGCAACGTCATCAACCCGATGCATGCAGTTAGTTACTAAATCAATATATCCCCTTGGAAGAAATAAACAGCGAAGAAACGCCCACCGTTTTCCTGACGCTTAAAAGCCCGCAGGCTTTTAAGCGAAGGCGAAGCCGCTAATACGTCTCAAACTGCGCCTTATACAGCGACGCATAAAACCCCTTCTCCGCCATCAGATCCTCATGCCGTCCCTGCTCTACAATGTTCCCATCCCGAACCACCAGAATGGTGTCGGCGGAGCGGATGGTACTTAGGCGGTGGGCGATCACAAAGGCAGTGCGCCCCGCCATCAGCTGGCGCATGGCGGCCTGGATTTTGAGCTCCGTCTGGGTGTCCACGTTGGAGGTGGCCTCGTCCAGAATCAGCATGCGGGCGTTTGACAGCATGGCGCGGGCGATGGTGATCAGCTGCTTTTGGCACTTGCTGATGTTCACCCCGTCATCGCCGATGATGGTGTCATAGCCCTCCGGCAATTTGGTGATGAAAGAATGAATCATGGCGGCGCGGGCGGCCTGCTCCACCTCCTCCCGCGTGGCCTCCGGCCGGGCGTAGGCGATGTTGTCAAAGATGGAGCCGTAAAACAGCCAGCTGTCCTGCAGCACCATGGTGTAGTTGGCGCGCAGGCTCTCCCGCGTCAAACGGTAAATATCATGCCCGTCCAGGGTGATGGAGCCCTCATTGATGTCATAAAAGCGCATGAGCAGGTTCACCAGGGTGGTCTTGCCCGCGCCCGTGGGCCCGGCGATGGCGATGAGCTGCCCGGGCTTGGCGTGCATGGAGAAATCACGGATGACCGGGACGCCGGAGAGGTAGCTGAAATTGACATGCTCGGCCTTGACATCGCCCTGCGCGTCCGTGAGCGTGAAGGCATTCGGCGCATCAGGCTTTTCGGGCTTGGCGTCAATCAGGCGGAAGACGCGCTCAGCCGCGGAAAAGGCGGATTGCAGTTCACCCAGAATGCTGGCCACCTCGTTGATGGGGCCGGAAAAACGCCTTGAATACTGCACAAAGGAGGAGATGTCCCCCAGGCCCACCTGGCCGCGCAAAAAGAGCAGCGCGCCAAACACCGAAATCAGCGCCAGGGAGAGGTTGTTGATGAAGTTGACGGAGGGCCCAATCATGGTGCCGTAGTATTCGCTGGTGGTGTAGGCGTCCACCGCCTCGCCGTTGATCTGGTCAAAGCGTTCCAGCACTTCCTCCTCCCGGCCATAGGCGCGGGTGGTTTTTTTGCCGCCCATCATCTCTTCCATGTAGCCGTTGAGCTCGCCCAGCTTGGCGGAGCGCTTGCGAAACAGCGGGCGGGTGCGCCCGGTGATCCAGCGGGTGTACAGCGCCGTCAGCGGCACGGTGACCACAAACACCAGGGTCAGCACCGGCTTGATGGACAGCATCATGATGAGGGAGACGGTGACGGTGACAAAGCTTTGCACAATCTGCAAAAAGTCGGTGGACAGGCTTTCGTTCACCGTGTCGATGTCATAGCTGACCACCGAGATAATTTCCCCGGCTTGGTAGCGGTCAAAGAAGTTGACCGGCAGGGTGATCAGCCTGTCAAAGACGTCCTTGCGCATGCGGTAGATGATGTTGCGCGTCATGCGCAGGGTGACCCGGGACAGCAGAAAGCCCAGCAGGGAGGACAGGCCGTAACACAGCGCCATCAGCCCCGTGTAGTACAGCACCGTGGGGATGTGCGCCTCTCCCGCGCCCAGGCCAATGGCGTCAATGGCCAGGCCCGACAGCTTGGGTCCGAAGAGGGCCACGGAGGAGGACAGCAGGGTCAGCAGCAGTGCCAGCAGCAGCAGGGCGCGGTTTCTGCCCAGGTACTGCCACAAGCGTTTGGCAATCTGCCGCCGGGGCATTTTGTTGGCCACCAGGGAGCGCTTGTCCCCGCTGGTTTCATTGCGCGTCATGCGCCCGCCGCGAATCACACTCATGCGCTCACCCCGTTTTCTTCGCCGTTCATGCCATCAAAGGCGCTCATCTGGATGTCGGCGATCTCGCGGTAGGGCGGGCAGGCGGCCATCAAATGCTCGTGATTGCCCTGGCCGATGACCTTGCCGTCGTCCAGCACCAGAATGAGGTCCGCCCCCTTGATGGAGGAGACGCGCTGGGCGATGATGACGCTGGTGGTGCCGCTGTGGTGATGCGACAGCGCTCGGCGCAGCCCGGCGTCGGTGCGGTAGTCAAGCGCCGAGGAGGCGTCATCCAGAATGAGCAGGCTGGGCTTGTTCGCCAGGGCGCGGGCAATCAGCAAGCGCTGCTTCTGGCCGCCGGAGAGGTTGTTGCCGCGGGATTCCACCTGGTGATTGAGGGCGTCCTTGGTGGCCATGATGAAGTCCTCCGCCTGGGCGGATTTGATGGCGTCCATCAGGTCACTTTCCGCAATGTCCCGGAAATAGGCGATGTTCTCCCTTATGGTGGCGGCCATCATGAAGTCGCTCTGGAAGGCCACGCCCACCTGGGCACTCAGTTCCTCCCGGGGGATGCTCCGCAAATCCCGGCCGTTGAGCAGGACGCGGCCGGAGCTGGGGTCGTACAGGCGCAGCAGCAGGTTGGTCAATGTGGTTTTGCCGCTGCCGGTTGCGCCGATGATGCCCAGGGTCTGGCCCTGCTTGAGACGGAAGGAAATGTCCGTCAGGTTGTCCTCCACGCCGTTGTAGCTGAAGGACACATGGTCAAATTCAATGTGCCAGGGGCTGTCCTCGGCCTCTGCCAGCAGCAGCGGTTGGTCCTCCGGCAGGTCCAGCACCTCCTCAATGCGCCGTGCGGAGGCGATGCCCTTGCTGGACATGATGAAGATGCGGGTGATGCCCATCATGGCGTTGGAGATGATGGTAAAGTAGTTCATGAAAGCGATAATGCTGCCCGGGCGGCTGAGGCCGGCGTTGACCAGGTAAGCGCCGGTCAGCACCACGGCGGTCAGGCCCAGGTTGAGCGTCAGGGAGGACAGCGGGTTGCTCAGCGCCACCACGCCGCCGGCCTTGCGCGCGACCTCGGACAACTGCTGATTGACGCCGTCAAAGCGGCGCTGCTCATAGGGCGTTTTGGACAGCGCCTTGATGACGCGCACGCCCACGATGTTCTCCTGCATCACGCGCACCATCTTGTCTAGCACCGTCTGCTGCTTGTCATACAGCGGCACGGAGTAGCGGGTGACAAAGAAGATGATCAGCGTGATGATGGGCAGGGTCAGCGCCAGCACGAGGGTGAGGCGGATGTCCAGGATGGAAGTGAGAATCAAGCCTCCAATCAACAAAATGGGCGCGCGCGCGCCCATTCGTTGGGTGCGGTTTAAAAACTGATTGATGTTGTAGGTGTCCGTCGTCAGGCGGGACACGGCGGAGGACAGGCTGACACGGTCAAACTGAGCCATGGAGGTGTCCCCCAGCTTTTTGAACAGGTCGTGGCGCAGCTTCCGCGTAACCTTGCCCGAGGTGGCGGCCGCCATGCGGTTGGCGTAGATGTTGAGGGTGATGGACAGGATGGCGCAAAGCGCCATGCCCCCGCCCCAGAGATAAATCAGGGAGGGCTTGCGCTGGGGCACGATGTCATCTAGGATAATGGCCAGGATGAAGGGGATGAACAGGTCCATCATGGACGCAAGGAATTTGACAAACAGGGTGTAAGTCAATGCGCCGCGGTGGGGCTTTAGGTAGGAGAAGATTTTCTTCATTGGTCCTCCCCCCGCTCGCTGTCCCAGACGGCGGCGCGCTGGCGCATCTTCTCCAGCAGCGTTTCCAGGGTGGACTTTTCTTCTTCCGTCATGTCCTTGGTGAGGTAGTCATGCCACTGGGCGTTGATGCTGCGCACGAGGGTAGAGACCTCAATGGCCTTGTCCGTCGGGTAGACGGCCAGTTGGCGGCGGTCGCCCTGTTTGGGTTCGCGGGTGACAAAGCCCAGCTCCGAAAGCGCTGACAGCTGCCGCGCGGCGTTGGAGGGATTGACGTGCAGCGCCTTGGCCAATTCCTCCTGGGACAGGCCGGGCCGGGCGCAGATGTGCAAAATGTAGGGCGCCTGGGCGGCGGTGAGCTTGATTTTCTGAAGCCGCTGGCCGCGGAACTGGTTGCCGCAGCGGGCCAAAATATTGAGTTCTCTGGTGATGGCTGGCATGGTGTTCACTCCTTGCGCGCGCAATCATTGCGCACGCAATGAATTGTAGGAGAAGGGGCAGGGGATGTCAAGGTGGCAGGGGTGAAGGCCTGTCAACATGGGATGATTTGACTGCCTATGGCGGATGAAGCTGACATGCCAGCCCAAAAAAGCCCGCAAAACACCGGGGTCAAGTGCATCCGTGTTTTGGCAGCCAAAGACAGTGTCATGCAAGCCGGTTTTGCTAAAAACCACGCGATACGCAAGGCCGCATAGCCTCACGTTTCATCCAAGGATGCAAGGATTCCTTCACTCCCCGGCACGCATCCCCCATTCCCCGGCATGGATTGCCATCCTTTCATTGACTGCACTGATTTTCATGGTAGAATACAGGCTGCAAATACAAGCATAAGGAGCGGCTTCATGAAACATCGTCTGGCACTGATTGGATACGGCGGCATGGCCGGCTGGCATCACAGCAACATCAAGGAAAAGATCAAGGGCATTGAGGTGGTGGGCGCGTATGACGTGCGCGAGGAAGCCAACGACAAGGCCCGGGAGAACGGGTTGAAAGTTTACGCCTCCGTCGCCGAGCTGCTGGCGGACAAGGACATTGACATTGTCACCATCGCCACCCCCAACGACTTCCACCGCGGCCTGGCCATTGAGGCGCTGCGCGCGGGCAAGCACGTGGTGTGCGAAAAGCCGGTCACCCTGAACGCCAAGGAACTGGAAGACATCATCGCGGTGGCCAAGGAGACGGGCAAGCTGTTCTCCATCCACCAGAACCGCCGCTGGGACCGCGACTTCCTAATTGTGAAGAAAGCCATTGACGAGGGCATCATCGGCACGCCCTACTTTGTGGAATCCCGGGTGCAGGGCTCCCGCGGGGCCATGCATGGCTGGCGGGGCCACAAACAAAACGGCGGCGGCATGCTGCTGGACTGGGGCGTCCACCTGATTGACCAGGCGATGCAGATGTTCCCGGAGAAAGTGGTGTCGGTTGACGCCCACCTTTTCTCCCTTTATGGCTCCGAGGTGGATGACAACATCAAGCTGCTGCTGCGCTTTGAGTCCGGCGTGTCCGTGCTGCTTGAAATGGCCACCAACTGCTTCATCAACCAGCCCCGCTGGCATGTCTCCGGCACCGGCGGCACCCTCATCGTTGAGGACTGGTCCTGCAAGGGCAGGATTGTCAAGCTGAAGGAAGACGGCGCCATGACCTGGGCGGACGACATCGTCTACACCGAAGCCGGCCCCACCCGCACCATGGCCCCCCGGCCCAAGCACACCACCCAGGAAGTGCCCCTGCCCGAAGTCAAGGCCGACTGGACCGAGTACTACCAAAACATCGTGGATGTGCTGAACGGCAAGGCCGAGCTGATTGTCAAGCCCGAGCAGGCCCTGCGCGTGATGAACGTGATTGACGCCCTCTTCGCCTCCCAGGAATCCGGGACCGGCCTGAAGGTGAACATCTAAACAACCTTGATCGGGGAAGCTTGCGGGCTTCCCCTTTTTGCATTTTATTGAAGGGGGCAGCATGAACCACCGCCAGCGCGTCAACGCGATTTTGCACTACCAAGCCTATGACCGCATGCCCGTGGTCAGCTTTGGCTATTGGCATGAAACCCTGGACGCGTGGGCCAAGCAGGGCCATGTCACCCAGGAAGAAGCCCATGGTTACCGCCACCAGGGTGATTCCTCGCCCGCGGACCGCAGCGTGATGGACAAGCTGGGCTTTGACTTCAACTGGTCCAACGGCGCCGGGGGCAACAGCTACCTCTTCCCCCACTTTGACCGGGAAATCATCGAGCGCAAGCCAAACGGCGCGATGGTGGTGCGCAATGATGAGGGCCTGCTGGTGCTGGAGCACCCGGGCGTGGTGAGCATTCCCTCTGAAATCGGCACCTCGCTCACAGGGCGGGAGGCCTGGGAAGCGCTTTACAAGCCTCGGCTGCAGTACAGCAAGGAGCGGGTGAACCACGGCTGGATGGCGGCGCTGAAAGAGCAGAATGATTCGCGGGAACTGCCCCTGGGCATCTCCGCGGGCAGCCTGTATGGCAACATCCGCAACATGCTGGGCGTTGAGGGCATCAGCTACCTGGCGGCGGATGATGAGGAGCTGTACGTAGAGATTATCGATACCGTCGGGGACCTGTGTTACCGTGTCGCCAGGGACGTGCTGGAAACGGGCGTGCGGTTTGACTCCGCCCATTACTGGGAAGACATCTGCTACAAGCAGGGCCCGCTGGTGAACCCCAAAGTGTTTTCCGCCCTGGTGGGGCCGCACTACAAGCGGATGACGGATTTGTTCAAAGCTTACGGGATAGACATCGTGTCCTTGGATTGTGACGGCAAGATTGACCTGTTGCTGCCCATCTGGCTGGAAAACGGCGTGAACACGATGTTCCCCATTGAGGTGGGCACCTGGAACGCCTCCATCGCGCCCTGGCGCGCGCAATACGGCCGGGAACTGCGCGGGGTGGGCGGCATGGACAAGCGGGTGTTTGCGAAGGACAGGCAGGCTGTGGAACAGGAGATTGAACGCTTGAAAGCCCTGGTGGACCTGGGCGGCTACATCCCCTGCCCTGACCACCGCATCGCGCCGGACGCCAGGTTTGAGCTGGTGGCCTACTACTGCGAGCTGTTCCGCAGGACGTTCTAATCATCAACACAAGTAAAAAGCCGGTCACGTTGACCGGCTTCTATCTTTTATTGGTTTACAGCGCGACCGGGCGCACGTGCTTGCCGTCCAGCCACTGGGTGACGTTGTCAATGGCCACCACCGCGCGGTCCTTCATGGATTCCTTGGTGTAAAAGGCGATGTGCGGGGTCAGCAGGGCGTTCCTGGCATGCAGCAGGGGGTGGTCCGCGGCGATCGGCGGCTCGTTTTCAAACACGTCAAAGGCCGCGCCGGCGATGTCACCCGCGTTCAAGGCCTTGGCCAGGGCGGCGGTGTCCACCACGGCGCCCCGGGCGCAGTTGATGAGCACGGCGGTCTTTTTCATCATGGCCAGCTGGTCCTCGCCAATCAGGTGCCTGGTTTCCTCCGTCAGGGGCGTGTGCAGGCTGACGATGTCGCTTTCCCGCAGCAGAACGTCAAGGGGCACATACTTCATCCCCAGCGCCTTGGCCTGTGAATGTTCGGTGCGGGATGTCGCCAGCAGCTCACAGCCAAAGGCGCGGAAGAGCTCCGCCGCGCGCAGGCCGATGGCGCCGGTTCCGATGATGCCCACGGTCTTCCCGTGCAGGCGGTTGGCGGGCAGCCCGGCCTTGATCTGCTGGGCGCGCACGCGCGCGTCCGCGGGCAGGATGCTGCGCAGCAGGGAGATGGTCAGCGCGATGGTGAGCTCCGCCACATCCAGGGTGGAGTAGCCGCTGGCGTTGGACACCTTGATGCCCCTGCGTTCACAGGCTTTTTTGTCCAGGTGGTCAGTGCCGGTGAAAGCGACGGAGATATACTGCAGCTGCCTGGCGTGGGACAGCAGCTCTTCCCCCAGTTTGCCATTGGCGATAATCAAAGCCTGCGCGTCCGCGACGCGCTCCTGCTTTTGCGCGTCCGTGAGCGCTTCATGGCAGGCTACAACCTGGTGGCCCTGTTTGATGAGGGGTGCGAGCAGGTCGTCCAGGTAGGCGCGGGGCACATCCAGGGGTTCCAGCATCACGATGTTCATACAACTCACCTCGTTTTTTTCAGTACGCAAAGTATACCACAGCCCCCGGGGAACAATCAGTCACAAACGAATGGCAAAAAAAATGCCTTGACCTTTCCCTTGCGTCATGGTTTATGATGCGAGCAAGGAGGCAGGAAGCAATGTACAGCATCAAGGAGATGGCGGACCTGTGCGGGCTAAGCACCCGCGCCCTGCAGCATTTTGAGCAAAAGGGCCTGCTGCGGCCGCAGCGGCTTGGCAACGGATACCGCGCCTATGGGGAACAGGAGGTGGCGCGCTTGCAGCACCTGTTGTTTTACCGGGAGCTGGGCCTGCCGCTGCAGGACATCAAAGGCATCCTTGACCGGCAGGACTTTGATTCCAAGGCCGCCCTGCAAAACCACCTGGTACAGCTGAAGGAAAAAGCCGCACGGATGGAGCGGCTGATTAACACCCTGGAAAAGACCATCGCGCATGAGGAAGGAAGAAAGGCCATGAATGACAAGGAAAAATTTGAGGGCTTCAAGAAGGAGCAAATCCGGCAAAACGAGGAGCGCTATGGCAAGGAAATCCGTGAGAAATACGGCGACCAGGCCATTGACGAGAGCAATGCCAAACTGATGGGCCAGTCCAAAGCGGACCATGAGCGCAGCCTGGCGCTGGCCCTTCAGGTAAACGACCTGCTCAAGCAGGTGGTGGCGGAAAAGAATTCCACGGGCGAGACCGCGCGCCAACTGTACCAGGCGCACAAGGACTGGCTGATGTGCTACTGGACAAAATACAACGCCCAGGCCCACGCCGCCCTGGGGCAGATGTATGTGGATGACGAGCGTTTCAGCAAATACTATGAGGATGTCGTGCCCGGCGGGGCGGTGGCTCTGCGGGATGTGCTGGCGGCCTTTTGCGAACCCTAAACACTTCAAAGAATAAAGAAACAGGCAAGCAGGGCGTAATCCTTGCTTGCCTGTTTATTGTTTCAGCTTGCGGCCCTGTTTGTCGGTGGACTCGCCCAGCAGGATGAGAATGCCATCGATGATCCAGCCGATACCGGACAACCCGCCTGTGAAGAGGTAGAGCAAGCCGGTGCCGATCTTCCCTACGTAAAAACGGTGAGCGCCCAGATAGCCCAGAAAAACGCACAGCAGCAGGGCCACCCACCTGTTCTTGACGGAGTGCCGCGGGGCCTCAGGAGCCGGCTGGTAGTAATAGTGATGGTGGTGCTCCCGCGCCGGTGGCTCCGGCGTGGGTTGAGGCGCGTCCCAGGCGCCGCAGTAAGCGCAGGTGCCCTTTGTCACATTGGCGCCGCAGTTGGGGCATTTCATCACGCTGGCCCTTGAAAAGTCCAGGCGCGGCCGCTGTCCACCGCCTCCAGGATTTCCTGGGTCTGCAGCGGCGACAGGCCGCTGGCGTCCAGATCATCAAGGCCCTGCAGGGTCCTGACCACGCGGGTGATGAGGGGCAATTGCACATGTTCTGGCATGGGCAGGTCAATCACTTCCGTCAGGCCCTCATGCTCAAACTTGAGCGGCTCATAGCCCATGATGGACAGGCTGAGGCTGCCCTTGCTGCCGGAAAGCCACAGCTCGTCATGGCTTGTGGCGGCATTGAAGGACAGCTGGACGCTGCCCTGCACGCCGTTTTCAAACACCATCAGGGCGCTTGCCATGTCGTTGGTGTCGCGCAGCCCGGTCTGGTTATTACTGCGGCCGATGACCTCCACAGGCTGACCCAGCAGGAAGATGATGATGTCCAGCATGTGGGAGCCGACGTCATAGGTGAGCCCGCCGCCGGCCAGTTCCTTTGTCAGCAGCCAGGGACGGTTGGGGTCGCCCTTGGGCGGGGGGCAGGCGTAGCGGTAGGTGAAGGAGCGAATCTCCCCCAAGGCGCCCTGGTCCATCAGGGTTTTGGCGGTCAGAAAACGCGGCTGGGCGCAGCGGTAGTAGGCCACAAAGAGAGGGACGCCCGCCTGATGGCAGGCTTCTACCATTGCTTTGGCTTCCGCCACTGTGCGCGCCATGGGTTTCTCAACATACACCGCCTTGCCGTGCTTGGCGGCTTCCAGGGTGTAAAAGGCATGGCTGTCAGGCGGGGTGGCGATGTAGACGGCGTTGATTTCAGGATCGTTCATGATGTCCATGTAATCGGTGGAGAACTGCGCGATGCCATGGCGTTTGGCGTAGTCCGTGAGCTTGGCCGCGTCGCGCCGCATCACGCGCTTTAAGCGAGAGCCGGGCACCTTGGAAAGCGCCGGCGCGCTCTTTTTCTCGGTGACGCTGCCCGCGCCAATCATGCCAAACACAATCTCTTTCATAGCGGTTTCCTCCATCACACAATTGGATGAATGCACTGATGGGCCAGTCAATGGCCCATCAGTTTTTAAATAAACTTAGAATGTCAGCCGCAGGGTCTTGACCTCAAAGGTGCCAAAGCGCAGCCGGACACAGCCGTCTTCCAGGGGCAGCTGCTCCACGGGGTTCTCCAGCATGTCGCACAGCTGGACAGATTTCACCGGCAGGTTGATGGCCAGGGTGCATTCGGTGTCCGCCTTCTTGGCCTCGTACAGGCGCAGGATGAGGTCGCCTGAGCGGTCCTCTGCGGGCTTGACGGCGTCGATGAACACATTGTCCTCATCCAGCACGAAGGCGCCAAAGTCCTCGGTTTGGCCGGGGACAACGCGGGCGGGCACGTTGAGGGCATAGGCCTCCCGCACCACCGGGGCATGCAGGAAGGGGCCGTCCCAGGCGGTGAAGGAGTAGGTGAAGGTGTGCTCGCCCTGGTCGGTCTTTAGTTCCGGGCAGGTGGCCGCGCGCAGCAGGGTCAGGCGCAGGTCGTTGCCGTGCATGCTGATGCCGTACTTGCAGTCGTTGAGCACCGCGGCGCCGTGGCTTTGGTCCATCAGGGCGGACCAGCGCTGGTTGCAGACCTCAAAGCGGTCCTTGTCATAGGCCCTGGAGCGGTGGGTGGGCCGCTTCATGTAGCCGTACTGGATTTCATTCAGCCCCTCGGTGGCCTGGACGTCCACCGGGAAGGAGACCTTGAGCAGGCGGTGCAGCTCGTCCCATTGCACGGTGGTGACAAAGTCCAATCGGCGGCTGCCGTAGCCCAGCACAATGTCCTGGGAGAAAGTGGAGTTGAGCAATTTGCGCTCCAGGCGGATGACGCCGCGCAGGCCGCCGGCTTCCACCAGCGTCAGGCTGACCGGCTCGTTGATCTCCACCGGCTGCACCTCGTAGTGGGAGTCGATGTCCCAGGCGTCAAACAGGCGGGGCACATCCTTGTACATCAGCAGGCGGTTCATGGCGCCCGCGGCAAACTCGCGGCCGGACTCCTTGTCAATGAAGGAGGTGACCTCGCCCCGGGCGTTCAGCTTGACGCGCACCAGCTCGTTTTCCAGGCTGGCGCCGGACTTGGACACCTTGGCGGAAACCGCCTTGAAGCGTGGTTGCTCCTTCCCGGGCAGCAGGCTGAGGGTGCCCATGGCGGGCAGGGGCACATGGGCCAGCAGGCCCTGCTCGGTCTTGTAGGTGGGCACGGCCTCGCCGTCCGCGGTGATCGCGCCTTCTGTGAAGCTGTCAGGCAACAGCACTATGGTTTCCCGCGGGAAGGAGAGGGAGTTGATGACGGTGGCGCCCTTCTTGCCCTTGATGAACTGCTTTTGCGCGTCCTTTATAACCGCATTGGCTTCCGCAAGAATCTGCTCGTAGTCCACCCCCGCTTCCACGTTCACCTGGCCAATGGAGGAGCCGGGCAGGATGTCGTGGAATTGGTTGAGCAGGAGCAATTTCCAGGTCTTCTGCACATCCTCATAAGGGAAGCTGTAGCCTTTTTGCATGGCCAGGGCGGACACGAACTCCATTTCGCGCAGGGCCAGCTCGCCCTTGCGGTTGCCCTTTTTGATGTGGGCCTGGGTGGTGTACACGCCGCGGTGGGCGGTGAAGTAGAGCTCGCCCGTATAAGTGTTCTGCGGGCCGCCCTTTTTCTCCATGTCCTCAAAGAATTGGGTGGGACCGGCGTGAATCACCTTTGGCATGCCCTCCAGGTTGCCCTCGCGCTGCACCAGTTCAATCGCCGTGCGGCAGGGGCCGCCCCCGCCATCGCCATAGCCGTAGGGCAGCAGGAAGGCGTCCAGGCCGCGCTTTTGCACGCGGTTTTTCCAGACCTCGGCGATTTCCTTGGGGTCGGTGCGGTAGGTATAGCTGGTGGGCAGGAAGGAGTCAACCTTTGAGCCGTCCGCGCCCTCCCAGGTGAAGTAGTGGTAGGGAAACTGCTCGCCCTCGTTGTAGGACCAGAAGATTTTCTGGGTCACCAGGTGCTTTACACCGCAGCCCTTCAGGATTTGCGGCAGCGCCGCGGAATAGCCAAAGGTGTCCGGCAGCCACAGCAATTCGCTATCCACATCAAACACTTCCTTGTAATAGCGCTTGCCGTAGACCAGTTGGCGAATCAAGGACTCGCCGGAGGTCATGTTGGTGTCCGGCTCCACATACATCGCGCCGTCGGCGATCCAGCGTCCCTCCTTCACCGCCTGCTTGATCTTCTCAAACAGCTTGGGGTAGTGCTTCTGGCACATCTCATAGGCGGCGGGCTGGCTGTGGATGAAGACATAATCGGGATATTGTTCCAGCAGCCGCAGCTGGGCGGCATAGGTGCGCGCGGTCTTGCGGTGGGTCTCCTGCTTGGGCCACAGCCAGGCCAGGTCCAGATGGGCGTTGCCAACGGCGTAGAACACCGGCACGGTGCTGCCGTTTTTGGCGGAGAGCACGGGTTTTAATAGCTGGCGCGCCTTGCGGTAATCCGCGGCGCGCATGTCAGCGTCCTGCTCATAATCCACCGCCAGGGTGAATTGCTCCAGCGCCGTGGCGATCTTGTCCGCGCGCAGGCTTTCCGGGTTGACCTGCTCCAGCAGCTGCATCAGCATCTCCACATCCGTCAGCAGCTGGAAGGCGTCCTCATTCCACACGCCCCAGGAACACTTGCCAATGGTGGCGCGCTGGCCCTCGGTATAGGGGTCCAAATAGGCGCCGGGCAGCACGGGGCCGGTGGCGCAGCCGCCCAGGCGGCTCTCCCCTATCCAGTGGCCGGCATAGGCCTCCAGGTAGACCTCAAACACTTCCCCGGCTTTGGCCGAGATAGTGAGGAAGTTGTCCTCCAGGTAGTGCAGGGGCACCTGCACCCAGTTGGAGCGGTAGGTGCCAAAGGGCTGGCCGTTGACAAAGATGGCCGCCTCCCCGCCGGTGGGCACGTTGATCACGATGCGTTTGCCCGCCAGGCTCTTGGGAATCTTGACGCTGTCGCGCAGCCAGCAGTATTCGTAAGTCTTGCCCCATTTGGTGCCGTTGGGCATGGGCGTGTAGCTGCCCTTTTTGGCTTCCTCCAGGGTGAGGTGGTCCATCGTGTGGTAGCCTTCAAAGGAAAATTCCTGGATGGGCTGGTAGACATCCTGCTTTAAGGTGTTGACCCAGTGGTCCAGCCGGCTGCGCCATTCCGAGTGCATGTGTTTCATGGTTGCCCTCCGTGCAGTATTTTGGCATGCAAGGCTGCGCCTTGGCACCTTTCATTTCACTTTGCAAATGATAGCATGGGCACAGGGGCTGTGCAAGCGGAACACAGCCGTCTTCTGCCAGGCGCACACGCAAAAGGGACGCCGGGCTAGCGTCCCTTTAAGCTTGTTTTCAGTCAATTATACTGATGCGAAACTTTTGCATCCAAAGCGGCGAGGGATTTTGTTGTTCTGCAAGGAAGGAAACCGGTGGCGTAGCCTAAGCTACGTTGAGGTTGACTGACACAGCAGAGCGACAAAAGGCCCGGTGCGACGATGCAAGAAAGATTGGAATCAGTATTTGCGCTTGAACGCGTCCTTGCCGGGGTATTCGGCCTTGCCGCCCAGCTCGTCTTCGATGCGCAGCAGCTGGTTGTACTTGGCCACGCGCTCAGAGCGGGCGGGGGCGCCGGTCTTGATTTGGCCGGCGTTGACAGCCACGGCCAGGTCGGCGATGGTGACGTCCTCAGTTTCGCCGGAGCGGTGGGAGATCACGGTCTTGTAGCCGTTGTCATGGGCCAGCTTGATGGCGGCCAGGGTCTCCGTCAGGGAGCCAATCTGGTTGAGCTTGATGAGGATGGCGTTGGCGGCCTTTTCCTTGATGCCGCGTTCCAGGCGGGAGACGTTGGTGACAAAGAGGTCATCGCCCACGATCTGGACTTTGCCGCCGATTTTTTCGGTCAGTTTGACCCAGCCGGCCCAGTCTTCTTCATCCAGGGGATCTTCCAGGGACACGATGGGGTATTCCTCCACCAGCTTGGTCCAGAAGTCCACCAGCTCGTCGGCGGTGTAGGTCAGCCCGGTCTTGGGCATTTTGTAGCCATTGTCGGCCTTCCACTCGGTGGCGGCGGCGTCAATGGCAAAGGCGATGTCGCGGCCGGGCTCGTAGCCGGCTTTCTTGATGGCTTCCAGGATCAGGTCCAGGGTCTCCCGCTCGGACTTGAGGTCGGGCGCGAAGCCGCCTTCATCGCCCACGGCGGTGGCCAGGTTCTTGGACTTGAGCAGGGCCTTGAGCGCCTGATAGACTTCAGCGCCCCAGCGCAGGCCTTCTTCAAAGGTCTTGGCGCCAACGGGCATCACCATGAACTCCTGGACGTCCAGGTTGTTGGTGGCGTGCGCGCCGCCGTTTAAGATGTTCATCATGGGCACGGGCAGGGTCACTGCCTTGCTGCCGCCCAGGTGGTGGAAGAGGGACTGGTGCTCGGTCGCGGCCAGGGCCTTGGCATAGGCCAGGCTGACGGCCAGGATGGCGTTGGCGCCCAGGCGGGTCTTGTTGGCGGTGCCGTCCAGCTTGAGCATGGCCTGGTCCAGTTCGGCCTGGCTGGCGAAATCCTTGTTCACCAGGGCGTTCGCGATTTCCTCGTTGATGTTTTTGACGGCCTGGCTGACGCCCTTGCCATTGAAACGCTTCTTGTCGCCATCGCGCAGCTCGTGGGCTTCAAAGGCGCCGGTGGAGGCGCCGGAGGGGGCGGCGGCAACGCCAACATGGCCATTGTGCAGGGTGACAACGGCTTCGGTGGTTGGGAAGCCGCGGCTGTCAAGGACCTGGCGGCCCTTGATGGATTTGATGCGCAGGGTTTCCTTGTTGTGTTCGGGATGGCTCATGGGCGATACCTCTTTCTGCCTGAAGGCGCTTGAATTCGTTCCTATCATACCATTTTTCAGACGGTTTTACACCCCGCGCAAGGCAAATTTGTAAATTATGGTGGGACGAATCATGCCACCCTTGCCATGTTGAGGGCAAATTCCTGTTGTATGCGGCAACCGGATAATACAAGAATCAAATCAGTTGGATGCTTTTGGCCAAACCTTTTCAAGGGCGCCCATCACCTCGCGCGCGGCCTCTTTAAACGGCAGCCTGGCCAGGCGCGGCTCAAAGGGCTCCACCACCACCGGGCCGTCATACGCAAGGGAAGACAGGCCGGCAAAGAACTCCGCCAGGTTCAGCACCCCGGTGGCGCCGGGCAGGCAGCGCACGTTGTCCAGCTGGTCCTCATCCGGAACGCCGGCCGGCGCGTCCATCACATGGGCGCAGACCACATCCTGGCCCATCAGCCTTGAGAAGTCCTCAAGGGTCTGCCCGGCCAGGTGCCAGTGGTAGGCATCCAGCAGCACGCCGCAGCTGTTGACGTCGATGTCATCACAGAGGTTCAAAATGCCGCCCAGGGTGTGGATAAAGGGGTGCGCTTTGCCTTTTCGCATGGTTTCAGGGGCCACAAACTCCAGCCCCAGGCGGATGCCCTCGTCCTGCAGCACCTCGCACACCAGGCGCAACCGCTCCTTGTGCAAGGCGTAGTTCTCCTCAAAATCAAGCGTATCATGGAAGGGCAGGATCCAGGTGGCGCAGCCGGTGATGCCCAGCTCCCTCGCGTAGCGCGCTTTGACGGGCAGGTTCAGCAGCCCCTCTTCAAAGGCGGCCAGGTCCCTTCGGAAGTCAAGGGGCAGGCCAAAGCCCGCGGCCTTCAAGCCCGTTTGCGCCAACAGGTCCTTGGTTTGCGACAGGTCCGCCTTGAAGTCCTGGCCGGCGTCAAACCAATAGCCTTCATAGCCAATCTCTTTGCAGACCGCCGCCGCGTTTAAAAACTGGACGGAATGGCCGATGGCGCCGGGCTGGATTGCTTTGTAAAACATGGTGGCCTCCTTGAAACAGAATGCTCTTTGTGTGCAGGGTATCAAAACAACGGGGCTTTGCGCAAGAAAAATGATAAAGCCGGCACTTTCTTCTAATCCTGCCTTAATGTCATCATCCTGCCGTTTTCATCCCCGGGCGGTATCTTGTGGTTGAACGCAAGGGCCCCAAGAGGGCAGAAAGGAAGTACACCATGGAACGCATTGAGAAAGCCGAGAAACTGATGCAGAAGACCGGCATCACCTACGAGGAAGCCAGGAAGGCGCTGGAGGAGAGCAACTGGGACCTGCTGGACGCGATGGTCCACCTGGAAAACAACGGCAAGGTCAACCACCAGAAGGAGGAGCCGGCAATGGAAGGAACCAAGGCGAACAACCGCGCCCAGACCACGGAGAGCCTGGTGAAGAAAGTGGTCAACTTTGTGAAGTCCATCCTGGACGCCGGCAACCGCAGCCACTTCATCATGAAGAAGGACAGCCGCCAGGTGATGGAAATCCCGGTGACGATCGCCGTGCTGCTGTTCATCTTCCTCAACTGGGTCTTCCTGGCCGCCCTGGGCTTCACCCTGATCCTGGGCTACCGCTACCACTTCCGCGGACAGAAGGAGAACGCGGCCTACCAGAAGGATGTTCGGGAGGCCGAGGAAGCCGCCGAGCAAATCAACCAGCACCATGCGGTGAATAGCCTGTAAGTAAACAATTCCTTGAAAAAAGCACCGCGCGGTGCTTTTTTGTTGACTAAAATCAATTGACCAAGGTTGAAAAATAATCCTCCGGCGTCTCCGCCCGGCGAATCAGGCGGAAGGAGCCGTATTCCCCGCGCAGCACCTCAGCGCCGCGCAGGCGGCCATTGTACTGGTAGCCCATGGCGTGGCCGTGGGCCCCGGTATCATGGATGATGAGCAAATCGCCGATGTTTACCTGCGGCAGGCCGCGCTGGATGGCGAACTTGTCGTTGTTTTCGCACAAAGGCCCCGTGACGTCATAGACCTGGTCGTGCGGGACCTCACGTTTGCCCGCGATGTGAATATGGTGGTAGGCGCCATACATCGCAGGGCGCATCAGGTTGGAAGCGCTGGCGTCCAGGCCGGCGTACTCCCGCCAGGTGCTCTTCCTGTGGATGACCCTGGTCACCAGAAAGCCGTGGGGACCGGTGATGAAGCGGCCCAACTCACAAAACACGCGCACGTCCTTACGCCGCCCCAGGGCCTGCTCATAAACTTTGCGCACATGCTCCCCCACCCGGGCGATGTCCATGGGCTGCTGGTGGGGGTAGTAGGGGATGCCCAGGCCGCCGGAGAGGTTGATGTAGGAAAGGCGCATCCCGGTTTGCTGTTCCAGCTCCAGCCCCAGTTTTAACAAGGTGCCGGCGTTTTGCGACAGGTAGGTCTCATCCAGGGCGTTGCTCTGGGTCATGGCGTGCAGGCCAAAGCCGGCGGCCCCGTGGCACTGCAGGGCCTCCAGGGCCGGCCGCAGCTGGGCGGGCGTCATGCCAAACTTGGCGTCCTTGCCATCCCCCATGATGTCGTTGGTGAGCGGAATGGCCAGGCCGGGATTCACGCGCAGGCTGACCGTTTCTGGCACGCCGCCGCACTGCGCGAGCGTCGCGACATCGTGCAAATCATCCAGGTTGACGCGGGCGTTCAGCTGCCGTGCGAAAGCCAGCTCCTCCCCCGGCATGGCATTGGCGGAGAACATGATGTTCTCGCCCGGCGTGTTCAACCGCTGCGCCAGCATGAGCTCGGTCAGGGAGGAGCAGTCCAGCCCGCAGCCTTCCTCCAGCAAAATGGACAGGATGTGCGGGTTGGGCAGGGCCTTGACGGCATAAAACTCCAGAAAGCCCGGGTTCCAGGCAAAAGCGGCCTTCAGTTTGCGCACGGTTTCACGGATGCCCCGCGCGTCATACAGGTAAAAAGGGGTGGGAAACTGCCTTGCCGCAGCCTCAAACACGCTGTCATCCAGGGTAAAATTGGGCATTTCGCACTTCCTTTCATGCGCCTAGCGCCTTTGCAGTATAGGAAAACAGCACTGGGCGGACAAGGCATTCACCATGAAAATACAAGGAGGAAACACTGGGCCGGCCCAGCCCTGTTCAGTTGCGCCAAGGCGGCGCCTATGCTATGATAATCGGGCATTTTACGCGTGAGGAGTCAAGAAAATGGACATGCGCCAGGCGGTAGCCGACCTGCTCAGGGACGCGCTGACAGCCGCCTTCCCGGATTTGCCCAAGGACGAGCTGCCGGGGCCTGAACACTTGGAAATCCCCCCGGACAGCAAACTGGGCGACTTCGCCTACCCCTGCTTCCGCCACGCCAAGGCCTTGAAGCTGGCACCGCCAAAGATTGCCCAGGCGGTGATCGAGCACTTGAACAAACCGGAATTGGCCACGGCGCAACAGGTGAACGCCTACATCAACTTCTTCTTCCACCGGGGCAATTTTGCCAGGAACGTGCTGGAATTGATTGACAGCAAGGGCAGCGACTACGCCAGGCAGCCGGAGAACGGCAAGACCGTGGTGCTGGACTATTCCTCCATCAACATCGCCAAGCGCTTTCACATCGGCCATTTGAGCACCACCCTGCTGGGGCACAGCCTCAAGCGCATCTTTACCCACCTGGGCTGGAAGGCCATCGGCATCAACTACCTGGGCGACTGGGGCACCCAGTTTGGCAAGATGATCGCCGCATACAAGCACTGGGGCAGCGAGCAGATGTTGAAAGAAGGCGGAGTCACCGCGCTCAACGCGCTCTATGTGCGCTTTCACCAGGAAGAGGAGAGCAACCCCGCGCTGTCTGACGAGGGCCGCGCCTGGTTTAAAAAGATTGAGGACGGGGACCCGGAGGCCCTGGCCATCTTTGAACAGTTCAAGGAGCTGACCCTGGCCTATGCCCAGACGGTGTACGCAAAGCTGGGCGTCACCTTTGATTCCTACAACGGCGAAGCCTTTTTCAATGACAAGATGGGCCGGGTCATTGAAGAGCTGAAGGAGAAAAACCTGCTGAAGGAAAGCCAGGGCGCCCTGGTGGTGGACCTGGAAGACGACAAGATGCCCCCCTGCCTGATTCTGAAGTCCGACGGCACCACCCTCTACGCCACGCGCGACCTGGCCGCGGCGCTCTGGCGCAAGGACGAGTATCACTTTGACAAGTGCCTCTACATCGTGGCCTACCAGCAAAACCTGCACTTTAAGCAGGTGTTCAAGGTGCTGGAAAAGATGGGCTATGACTGGGCCAGAACCCAGATGGAGCACGTGGCCTTTGGCATGGTCAGCTTTGAAGGTCAGGCCATGTCCACAAGGGAAGGCAACGTGGTCCACCTGGACGAATTGCTGGAGCGCGCCCAGGAAAAAGCGCTGTCCATCATGCAGGAAAAAAGCCCGGGGATTTCAGGCATGGAACAAGCCGCCCGCACGGTGGGCATCGGTGCTGTGATGTTCACGACGCTGCTGAACAACCGCATCAAGGACATCGACTTTTGGTGGGACCGCGCCTTGAGTTTTGACGGGGACACCGGCCCCTATGTGCAGTACACCCACGCGCGCTGCTGCTCGGTGCTGAAAAAAGCCGGGGAAATCGCTGCGGCACCGGATTTCGCGGTGCTGGAAAACGACGAAGCCCAGGCTGTCTTGCGATTGCTGTCGCGCTTTCCGGAGGCGGTGAACGCCGCCGCGGAGACCTATGAGCCGTCCATGGTCACCCGCGCCACGCTGGAGTTGGCCAAAGCCTTCAATAAGTATTATTATGAGCACAGGATCCTGGAAGGCAGTGAGAACGAGCAGGCCGCCCGGCTGATGCTGGTGCGCGCTGTCAAAACCACCATTGCCCTGGGGCTCTACCTGATTGGCGTGGACGCGCCGGAGCAGATGTAACAAAATTGAGGAGGTCGTATGCGCTTTACTAAAATGCACGGCATCGGCAATGACTACATTTTTGTCAATTGCTTTGAGGAGGTTGTGCAGGACCCCGAGCGCCTGGCGCTGTTGATGAGCCAGCAGCACTTTGGCGTGGGCTCGGACGGCCTGGTGCTCATTGAGAGCAGCGAGACAGCTGACTTTGCCATGCGCATCTTCAACGCCGACGGCTCCGAAGCCGAGATGTGCGGCAATGCCGCGCGCTGCATCGGAAAGTTCGTCTATGAGCGCGGCATGACGCAAAAGACCGAGCTGACACTGGAAACCAAGGCCGGCATCCGCGAACTGGTGCTGACGGTGGAAAAGGGCAAGGTCACCCGGGTGCGGGTGGACATGGGCTCGCCGGAGCTGAACCCCCGCAACATCGCGGTGGACCTGCCCGGTGAAATCGTGCTGCGCCACCGCTTGCAGATTCTGGGCCAGAACTGGTACATCACCTGCGTCAACATGGGCAACCCCCACTGCGTGATTTTCGTAAAGGACCCGGAGGCCATTGACGTGGCCACCCTGGGGCCGATGTTTGAAAACCACCCCCTCTTCCCAAGGCGCACCAACGTGGAATTTGTGCGCGTCATAAGGCGGGATGTGCTGCAGATGCGCGTCTGGGAGCGCGGCGCGGGCGAAACACTTGCCTGCGGCACCGGCGCCGCCGCAGCGCTGGTGGCGGCCGTCCTGGGCGGGCTTTCTGACCGCACGGTGCAGATGAAGCTGATCGGCGGCAACCTGGAGCTGTCCTGGAACGCCGAGGACAACCACGTTTACCAGTCCGGCCCGGCCGAGTACGTGTTTGACGGCGAGTGGCTGGGATAAAATCAGGCTGCCGGGGTGATAATCCCGGGGCTTTTTCCTTTTTGTCCTAAGCACTTATCGACCTGGCTGGAGGGCTTGTTATGTTTGTCAATGACCACATCGCCAGGATGCCCGCGGGCTACCTGTTTTCCGAAATCGCAAAGCGCGTCAAGGCCTACGAAGCCGCGCACCCAACACAAAAAGTCATCCGCATGGGCATCGGGGATGTGACCAAGCCCCTGGCGCCCGCCGTGGCACAGGCCTTTGCCGAGGCCGCCCTGGGCATGGGCCAGTTGGAGGGCTTCCGCGGCTACGGCCCGGATGGCGGCTATCCCTTTTTGTTGAATGAAATCATTAAAAACGATTATGAGCGCTATGGCGTCAACCTGGACCTGGACGAGGTTTTTCTGTCCGACGGCGCCAAGACCGACACCGCCACCATCCAGGAGCTGTACGCGGAGGACGCCATCATCGCGGTGACCGACCCGGTCTACCCGGTGTATGTGGATTCCAATGCCATGGCCGGGCGCTTGGGCGAGTTCGTGGACAGCAAGTGGACCAAGCTGATCACCCTGCCTGTCACCCATGAAAACGGCTTTGTGCCGCAGCTGCCCAAGGAGCGGGTGGATGTGCTCTACCTCTGCCTGCCCAACAACCCCACCGGCACCGTGCTGACCAGGGACCAGCTGAAGGTCATCGTGGACTGGGCGCGGGAGAAGGAAACGCTCATCATCTACGACGCCGCCTACAAGGCCTTCATCAATGATGACAGCCTGCCCCGCAGCATTTATGAGGTGGAAGGCGCCAAAGAAGTGGCGGTGGAATGCTGTTCCTTCTCCAAAACCGCCGGCTTCACCGGCGTGCGCTGCGCCTGGACAGTGATCCCCAAACAAGTCAAAGGCCGCCTGAAAAATGGCGAACAGGTGTCCATCAACACCCTGTGGAAGCGCCGCTGCGGCAGCAAGTTCAACGGCGTATCCTTCCCGGTGCAAAAGGCGGCCGCCGCCATCTATTCCCCCGAAGGCCAGCGGCAAACCCATGAGACCCTGGATTATTACAAGCAAAACGCCGCCCTTGTGCTCAATGCCCTGAAGGAAACGGATTTGCGGCCCGTGGGCGGCCTGCACGCGCCCTATGTGTGGCTGAAAACGCCCAAGGGCATGAGCGGCTGGGATTTTTTTGATTACCTGTTGAACACTGCCCAGGTGGTGGGCACCCCCGGGGAGGGTTTTGGCCAGGGCGGCAACAACTGCTTCCGGCTGACCGCCTTCTCCACCCTTGATAACACCAAAGAAGCGATGGCGCGGCTATTGGACGCGCTTAAGACACTGTAAGGAGAGCAAGATGATACGCGCGATTGTGGGCGCCAACTGGGGCGATGAAGGCAAGGGAAAACTGACGGACGTCCTGGCGGAGCAGGCCGACCTGGTGGTGCGCTTCCAGGGCGGGGCCAACGCCGGGCACACCATCATCAACCAGTACGGCAAGTTCGCCCTGCACCTGCTGCCCAGCGGCATTTTTCACCAAAACGCCTTGAACCTCATCGGCCCGGGCGTGGCGCTGGACCCGGAGGCCTTCTTAAACGAGCTGGACAGCGTGTTAAGCCGCGGCATCACCCACCCCCGCCTGGGCATTTCCGACCGCGCCCAGGTGCTGATGGACTTCCATGTGCTGCTGGACACCCTGGAGGAGGAACGCCTGGGCGGGCGCAAGTTTGGCTCCACCAAATCCGGCATCGCGCCGTTTTATTCGGACAAGTTCGCCAAGACTGGCATTCAGGTCTGCCACCTGCTGGACAAAGACCTGCTGTATGAGCGGCTGTCGGCCTCGCTGGAAAAGAAGAACATCCTCTTGGAGCACCTTTACCACCACGAGAAACTGGACGCCGAGCAGCTGACCGAAAAATACTATGCCCTGGGCCAGCGGCTCAAGCCCTGGATCGCGGACACCACCTGGTTGCTGCACGAGGCGGTGCAATCGGGCAAGAACATTTTGCTGGAAGGCCAGCTGGGCGCCCTGCGCGACCCGGACCATGGCATCTACCCCTTTGTGACCTCCTCCTCTCCCCTGGCGGGCAACGCCGCCATCGGCGCGGGCGTGCCGCCCTGGGCCATCAAGGAGGTCATCGCCGTCACCAAGGCCTATTCTTCCAGCGTAGGCGCCGGCGTCTTTCCCAGCCAGATGTTTGGCGAGGAAGCGGAGGAGCTGCGCAAGCGCGGCGGCGACGCGGGCGAATACGGCGCCAAGACCGGCAGGCCGCGCGATGTGGGCTGGTTTGACGCGGTGGCCACCCGCCACGGCTGCCTGGTGCAGGGGGCGACCCAGGTGGCGATGACCAACCTGGACGTGATGTCCTACCTGGATGAGATCAAGGTGTGCGTGGCCTATGAGCTGGACGGCAAACACATCACCCACTTTCCCGCCACCCCCACCCTGCAAAAGGTGAAGCCGGTGTATGAGGTCTTCCCCGGCTGGAAGACGGACATCAAAGGCAAGACGGTGTACGAGGAGCTGCCCAAAAACTGCAGGAACTATGTGGAGGCCATGGAAAAGCTGATTGAGACGCCCATCACCCTGGTGTCCACCGGCCCACACCGGGATGACATCTGCGTAAGAAGCGCGAAATAGTAAGATAAAACAACAAAGACTGGCGCGGTCTGAATGCCGTGTCAGCCTTATTTTTTACTACCAGGCCTTAGTCTACCAGGCCCACCATGTTCTGCATGAAGAGCTGGTGCTGCTCGGGCACAAAGGCGGTGATGCCGGCCAGGCCGGACTTGAAGTCCGCGCTGTGGCTGAGGTAGAGCACAACCAGGCGGTCATTGCCAAAGTTGCCCTCAATGCTAATGGGCTGGTTGAAGGGCAGGTTGAGGTTGCCCAGCAGGCTGGGGTTGACGGTCTTCAGGTCGTCCAGCGTGCCCACCACTGTCATGAAGGCGCGGGTGATATTGACGCCCTGGACAGCCTGATAGCCTACCGTCAGCTGGCCGCCCTTCACCGTGATGGTGACAGAGCCCACAATGTAAGCGTTTTCAGCCACCAGGGGGTAGCTGAGGCTGCCTTCCTGGCTTAGGTTGATGGGGGTGAACATGTACCACTCATCCGTCAGCTTGGGGCGGAAATCCTCTATGCGCAGGCCAAAGGAAGTGAGGGTGGCGTTTTTCAGGTCACCCTTTGGCGGGTTGGCAGGCGGTTTAACCGCCGGTTTCTGGGTGGGTTTCGCGGTCGCGGCCGGCGCGGGAGTCGCGGCCGGCGCGGGTGGGGCAGTGGTAACAACGGGGACCACAGGCAAGGAGGGCAGGGGGATTTTGAGCGTGGCATGTGGGTTGATCACGCCGCCGGGCAGGCTGAGGTCCAGCGTGGGCTTGGGCGTGATAATGGGGACAGAAATGCCGGAATTGATGATGCCGCCAAAGTAAAATTTCACGGGTTCCGGCGTTGGCGCGGGCGTTGGCGGCGGCGGGTCGGTGGGGTTGACCAATTCAATCAGTTCATTCAGGAGTACGAACTCCAGGGCATGGGCGGAAGGAAGGGCGCCCAGGAGAAGGATGAGGCACAGCAGCAGGCACAGGACTTATTTCATGGGGCTCCTTTCTGGCGCGGCTTGGCCGCGCGGGATGAATACCAGGAATCAGGGAAGCAAAAGCCCGGCCACGCCGGGCAGGCCGGCGTATGAACCTGTCCCGGCTTGGCAGCGGCGTTTTTGCGCTTTGCGCCGGGCTCCCCGGAACGATGGCAATGTACCTTGCGGCGGAGCCATTAAACAATTCACGACATGGAGTTTGAAATTGGACAGATTCGACGTTTTTGCTGGAATTTCCTGATAAATTTGACCAAAGATGGGTTCTTCAACCGCTTCGGGGCCGATTTATACAAAAAATAAACATTGCTGACATGTCTATGTAGAAGAACCCCGCGCTGCTTATCGCGCGGGGAAGTTTGTTTCATGATTGAGGTTGCCGGAAAAGGAGGTGGTTGCTCCTTGAATAAAAATGATTCAATCCATTACACGATGACATCCACCCGGCTGCCCCCCGCCTTGTCCTTTTTGACCAGCACCTGCTTGTCAATCTTCTCTTTCAGCTCCGCCACGTGGGAGATGATGCCCACCAGCACACGGCTTTCCGCCAGCGTGGACAGCGCCTTGATGGACTGGGAGAGCGCCTGCTGGTCCAGGGAGCCAAAGCCCTCATCCACAAACATGGTGTCAAGGCGGATGCCGCCGGAGACCGACTGGATTTCGTCCGACAGCCCCAGCGCCAGGGACAGCGCCGCCATAAAGGATTCACCGCCGGACAGGCTGGCCACGTCCCGCCGGCTGCCGTTGAAGTGGTCCACCACCTGCAAATCAAGCCCCGTCTGGCTGCGGTACCCCAGGGCAGACTGCTTGCGCTCCAGTTCATACTGGTGGCCGGACATCATGAGCAGGCGTAGGTTGGCCTTTTGCAGGCAGCGGTCAAAGTAGAAGCCCTGGGCGAAGGTCTCCAGCATGATTTTTTCCTTGCCGGAAAGCGTTCCGTTGGCGGTGTCGGACAGGTTTTTCACAAAGGCCCATTCCCGGGCCATCCTGGCCATCTGCGCGCTGTTTGCGTCAATGCCGTCACGGGCCGCGCTGTTGGTGTCCATGCGGGAGGACAGTTCGCGGGTTTGCTGGTTGAGGGCGGTTTTTTGCGCCGTTTGCGCGGCCAGTTGGTCCCGGGTTTGCTTTAAGTCGGTCTCCTTGAGGCCGTTGAGCTGGGCTTGCAGGGTGTTCACCCGCTCCTCAAAGCCCTTGATGGCGGCCTGTTGGTTGGACAGCTGCTTGGCGCTGGCTTCCAGCGCGTCCGCAAGCGCCTTGTGCCGGGTTTGCAGGGCGGTGATTTCATGCTCAATGGATGCTTTGCCGGGGTATTCCAGGCCTTCGCGGATCTGGGCGATGCTGTCTTTCAGGCTGCTGATGCGCTCGGACAAGCCCGACAAGTCGGACAGCATCCCGGTGTGTTTTACCCTCATGGCGTCCAGAGCCGCGGTTTTCATCGGCAGGGCTGCCTCCAGCCTTGCCTTCTTCTCTTCCCTCGCTTTTGCTTCTTTATAGTCCTCTACGGCTTGTTTGCGAAGGGCGGCCTGTTCTTCCGCCAGGGCCTTGAGCTGTTCCCCGGCGTCATCAATCAAAAAGCCATCAAGCTGCAGCGCCTGCGCCTGGCTCTCGATTTCCCGCTTGCGGGACTGGGTTTCGCTTAAAAGGCCCGACGCCACGCCGCTGGCGGTCACCTGCGCGGCATTGGCCTCATCCGCGCACTTTTTGGCCGCCTCCACCACCTGCTGGCTGGGAGCATCCTGCGCAAGCTGCGCCTTTTGCGGGTGGTGCAGGGCCCCGCAGACCGGGCAGGGCTGCCCCTCCTCCAAGGCTTTGGCCAGCAAGCCGGCCTGGGCATCCAGGAAGGCGTTGGACAGCTGTTGGGCACGCTCCTGCGCTTGCAGCGTTTTTTCACGCGCTGACTGGTATTGGGTTTGCGCCTGTTCCAGCTTTTGCCGGGCTTTGTGGTATTCCTCCACCAAGTCCAGCAGGGCTTGCGCGCGGTCGCGTTTTTGCGCCGCCTCCCTGCCCCTGGTTTCAGCCTGCATGACCAGCACTGCTGCGTCCGCCAAGGATTGCATCTCCAGCTTTTCCCCCTCAAGGTCCTTCTGTGTCTTCTCAAGCTCCCGCAACAGCCTGGCCTTCTCCTCCAGGGTTTTCTCCTGCTTGAGGGCGGCTTCCCGCAGCAGCTTTTCCTGCTGCTCCACCCGGTCATAGGCGGGCAGGCTGCTCTTGAGGGTGGCGATTCGGGCGGTGATGCCTTCCATCGTTGGCTGGTTTTGCTTTGCCTGCTCCGCTTGTTCCTCCAGCTTGGGCAGGAGGGACAAGGCCTGCTGCAGCTGTTGCTTTGAAAGGTCGAAGGATGCTTGTACGGCCTCCCGCTGCTGCTGGCTGGTGATGGCCTGGTTGAGCGCCAGGATGCTCTTGTCCAGGGCTTCGATGTCCTTTTCATGGGCGTCAAACAGCGCCTTGTCTGTTTCAATCACCTGTTTTAGCAGGTCGCTGACTTCCCGGGCGGGCAGGCCGGCCTGCCTGGCTTGCTCCAGCAGGGCGGATTGCGGGTCGGCCTCTGAAAAGCGGATGCTTTGGCAGAATTGATGCACGCGCAGGGACAGCGCCTGGTGGCGGGTGCCCAGGTCCTGGGCACGGCGTTTGAGGGCTTCCTGCAGGTTGAAATACAGGTCGGTGCCAAAAATCTGCCGGAAGAGGATTTTGCGCTCCTCGGTGCTGGCCACCAGCAGCTTCAGGAAATCGCCCTGGGCAATCATGGCCACCCGGGTGAACTGGCCGCGGTCGATGCGCAGCAGGTCGATGACGGCCTGGTTGGTGTTGCGCAGGCCGCTGACCACCTGGCCTGTGGGCAGGTGCAATTCGGCGTCCGCGGGGCGGCTGACCAGCCCCTCCCCGCGTTTGGCGGGGCGCAGCTGCTCCGGGCTGCGGCGGATGTAGTAGCGCTGCCCGCCGTATTCAAAGGCCATCTCCACATAGGTTTCGGTGTCCTCTTTGGCATAGAGGCTGCGCAGCATCCCGCTTTTGCGGGTCTCCCCGCTGGGCTCGCCGTACAAAGCGTAGGTGATGGCATCAAACAGGGTGGTTTTTCCGGCGCCCGTGTCCCCGGAGATGAGGAAGAGGCCGCTGTCGCCCAGCTGCCCAAGGTCCACCTGGGTCTGGCCGGCGTAGGGGCCGAAGGCGGACAGGGTGATGGTCAAAGGCCTCATGCGTCCGCCTCCAGTTCATTCATCAGGTTTTGCAGAAAATCACCCTGCTCCGGGCTTAGCTCCGCGCCGTTTTGCTCCTTGTACAACAGGGCGAACAGATCAAGCGGCGTGGATGCCTCCCGGGCTTCCAGGTCCATCAGGGCGCTGGCGCTGCGGGTGCGCAAATTGTCATACTCCAAGCGCATCAGGCGGGGGTAGACCAGGCGCAGCCGGGACAGGGCGTCGGGCTGGTCCTGCTCGTCCGTCAGGGTGATTTTGAAGTAGTGCTCCCGGTCCAGCGTGTCATAAAAGGGCTTGCTCATCAGTTCCTCATAGGTGCCGCGCAGCTCCTTCAAGTCCCGCAGGGGGGTCAGGCCCAGCAGGCGGATGTCCATCCGGCCTTTCTCAAACAGCTCCACGCAGGTGATGGACTTCTTGTGCCGGGCTTCGGAAAAGGAGTATTTCAGGGGCGAGCCGGCATAGCGCAGGCTGTCGCGGGTCAGGCGCTGCGCCTGGTGGAGGTGGCCCAGGGCCACATAATCAAACTGGTCAAACAGCGCGCTGTCCACAATGTCCGCCCCGCCGATGGCAAATTCCTCAGAGTCTGAAGTTAGCCCGCCGGTCACAAACTGGTGGGCCAGCAGGATGGCGCGGTGATTGGGCGCCAGGTTGACGCCGGACAGGGCGGCCTGCACCGCCTTTGTCCAGGTGGGAATCTCCTCCCCCGGGAAGTGCGGCCGCACCATGTTGGGGCGCAGGAAGGGCAGCATCACCAGGTCAACCGGGCCATAGTCATCCTGCAGGTGGTGCACCTGCAAACTGCCTTCATACGCCGGGGCGATGTGCACCCGGGAAGCGGCCAGCAGGGTGCTCAGGTGGGCGTTGCGCTGGGCGGAGTCATGGTTGCCGGAAATCATGTACACGGGGATGTTTTTCCGTATCAGCGCCACGACGAAGTCATCAAACAGTTTCAGCGCGTCAGCCGCGGGCACGCTGCGGTCAAACACATCCCCGGCAATCAGCACGGCATCGGGCTGTTCCGCATCGGCATAGACCAGGATTTGCCGGAGGGCGTCCGCTTGCTCCTCCAGCATGGGAAAGTCGTGCACCAGCTTGCCCAGGTGCAAGTCGGCCAGGTGGAAAAACTTCATCAGCGGCTGCCCTCAATCATTGTTCTCATAAGTTCATTATACTACAAAACCGCCGCCCACATGAAAGGGCGGCGGTATGAAGGAATCGTTGAAATTACAGGGACTGCGCCAGTTTCACCACGTTGTCGACGGTGAAGCCGTACTCCATGAAGATGGTTTCCGCCGGGGCCGACGCGCCGAAGCGGTCGATGCCCAGCACCTTGCCGTCTAGCCCGGTGAAGCGGTACCAGGGCTGGCTGGCGCCGGCCTCCACCGCCAGGCGCTTGCGCACGGCCATGGGCAGCACCTGCTCCTGATAATCCTTGCTTTGCTTTAGGAAGATTTCCATGCTGGGCATGGACACGACGGAGGCTTCGATGCCTTGCGCGCGCAGCACCTCCTGGGCGTCCGTCAGCAGGCTCATCTCGCTGCCCGAGCCCATCAAAATCAGGTCAGGCTGGGCTTTGTTGGCAGCAGACAGCACATAGCCGCCCTTGTCCACCTGGCCCTGGGTGGCGGCGTACTGCTTGAGGTTCTGGCGGGTCAGCACCAGGCTGGTGGGGCCCTTGTGGGTCAGTGCCAGCAGCCAGGCGTCCATGGCCTCCTGGGCGTCACAGGGGCGGATGACCCGCATGCCGGGCGTGGCGCGCAGGGCGGCCAGGTGCTCAATGGGCTGGTGGGTGGCGCCGTCCTCGCCCACGCCGATGGAGTCATGGGTTAAGATGTAGGTGACAGGCAGCTCCATGATGGCGGCCAAGCGCATGGCCGCCTTCATGTAGTCGGTGAAGACAAAGAAGGTGGCGCAGTACACGCGCAGGCCGCCGTGCAGGGCGATGCCGTTGCAGATGGCCGCCATGCCGTGCTCGCGCACGCCAAAACGCAGGTTGCGCCCGGAGCGGTTACTGGCGCTGTAGTCGCCTTCGCCGGTGATGTAGGACTTGTTGGAGGGGGCCAGGTCAGCCGAGCCGCCCACCAGGTTGGGCACCAGCTTGGCCAGCTTGTTCAGCGCGTTGCCGGAGCTCGCGCGGGTGGCCTCCGCCTTTTCAGTAAGCGTCAGGATGCCTTCGGCCTGCTTGAGCGCTGCCAGGTCCAGCTCCCCATGCCACTGCTGCCATTCCTTGGCCAGCTCGGGGTATTCTTTTTCGTAGTTTTTGAACATCTCATCCCAGGCCTTGCGGGCATCCACACCGTGCTTGAGGCACTGGGCGGCGTGGTCGTAGACGTCCTGGTCCACCTGGAAATCCCCGGTCAGGCCGAAGGCTTCCTTCACCGCCACCAGGTTGTCCTTGCCCAGGGGTTCACCGTGAGCGCTGGCCTTGCCCTGCTTGGCGGCGCTGCCAAAACCGATCACTGTGGGGCAGACGATCAGGTTGGGCTTGTCACTGCCCTCAATCTGCCGCAGGGCTTCTTCCACCTGGGCATAGTCGTTGGCGTCCTTCACGTGCACCACGTTCCAGCCATAGGCCAAAAAGCGCGCGGGCACGTTTTCGGTGAAGGCCAGGTCGGTGTCGCCCTCGATGCTGATCTGGTTGTCGTCATACAGCACCACCAGCTTGTTCAGCTTCAGGGTGCCCGCCAGGGAGGCGGCTTCGGACGTGATGCCCTCCATCATGCAGCCGTCGCCCGCGAAGACATAGCTCTTGTGGTCCACCAGGGGGAAGCCCGGCTTGTTGAACTTGGCCGCCAGCATGGTTTCCGCGATGGCAAAGCCCACGGCGTTGGCAAAGCCCTGGCCCAGGGGGCCGGTGGAGGTGTCCACACCCGCGGTCAGGCCGTGCTCGGGGTGGCCCGGGGTCTTGGACTGCCACTGGCGGAACTGCTTGATCTGCTCCATGGGCAGATCATAGCCGCCGATGTGGAGCAGGGAATACAGCAGGGCGCTGGCATGGCCGTTGGACAGCACAAAGCGGTCCCGGTTGGTCCAATTCGGCTGGCTGGGGTCGTGGCGCATGGCTTTCAGCCACACGGCATAGGCCATGCCGGCCATGCCCATGGGCGCGCCTGGGTGGCCGGAATTGGCTTTTTGCACCATGTCCGCGGACAGGACGCGCAGGGTGTTGATGGTTTTTTGCTGGATGTTCATGCAGGTTCTCCTTCGTGATGTATTCTTGAGGGCATAACGCGCGGACCGCGCCGTGAACAAGGTTTGCTACCGATTATCATACCATAATCCGGCCCGGTTTTCATTACCGGATTGTATCAAAATGGGATTGGCGTTCTGCCAATCCCACGTGCATTAGAAGTTTGCGGCTGCCTTACTTCCCGTCCAGCCCCGCCTGGCGCGCAAGCAAACTGACCAGGTAGAGGAACTCCTCCTTGAAGACGTCACCGGTGATGCTCTTGCTGTCCCTTAGCAGGGCCAGGGTGGATTCCCAGGTGGATTCGCCCTTCCATTCGTTGTCCCGCAGCAGCATGGCGGTTTGGGTGATGGCGGCGGCCAGGCGCAGGTTGTCCGTCAGTTCCCCGGGCTGCTGGTCCATGAGCGGGTAGGTGTACAGCTTGCTCACATCGCCGTCGGGCTCCTTGGCGCGGATGGACAGGGTGAGCAGTTCCCCAGCGGCGCCTTCCTGGGGGGTCTGGTACTTGGAAGCCACACCGCCAAAGTCAAACGCGCTGCCCACGGGCACCAGTTCATACAGCGCCGTCATGCGGTGGCCGCTGCCAATCTCGCCGCCGTCCTTGGTGTCATCGGCAAAGTCTTCGGCGTCCAGCAGCCGGTTTTCATAGCCGATGAGGCGGTAGCCCTTGATGTGGGCGGGGTTGAAGTCCACCTGCAGCTTGACATCCTTGGCCACTAAGAAGAAGGTGGCGCCAATCTCGGTCACCAGGGCACGGCGGGCTTCATAGATGGTGTCGATGTAGGCATAATTGCCGTCCCCGCGGTTGGCCAGGGCCTCCAGCTTGTTGTCCTTGTAGTTGCCATCGCCAAAGCCCAGAACGCTTAGGAAGACGCCGCCCTTCTTCTGCTCCTCCACCAGCCTTCCCAGGGAGCCTTCATCGCTGATGCCCACGTTGAGGTCGCCGTCAGTCGCCAGCAGGATGCGGTTGTTTCCGCCTTCAATAAAGTGCTTCTTCGCGATGTCATAAGCCGTCAGGATGCCCTGGGCGCCGGCAGTGCTGCCGCCCGCCTCCAGGCTGTCCACCTTGTCCAGAATCAGGGTCTTGTCCCCCGCGCGCACCCCGTCCAGCACCACCTGGTCGTAGGAAGCGTAGGTGACGATGGACACGGTGTCCTCCGGGTGCAGTTCCTCCAGCAGCAGCTGGAAGGAGCGCTTCACCAGGGGCAGCTTGTCCGGCTCATTCATGGAGCCGGAGACATCCAGCAGGAAGACCAGGTTCTGGCGCGGGCGTTCTGTCTGCGGGATTTCCTTGGCCTGCAGGCCGATCAGCAGCAGCCAGGTGTCCTGGTTCCAGGGGGTCCGGGCCAGCTCCATGGTGACGCCAAGGGGCTCATCGCCTTCCGGCTGTTTGTAGTCATACAGGAAATAGTTCAGCATTTCCTCCGTCCGCACGCTGTCGGGCAGCACGTGCCGGCCGGCCAGGATCGGGCGCCGCAGCTGGGCGTAGGAAGCGGTGTCCACATCCGCCGCGAAGGTGGACAGCGGGGAGGTGGCGACAGACAGGAAGCGGTTGTCCTGCACAGCCTTGTATTCATTGGTGTTAAAGGGCGTGCGCATGGGCAGCTGCAAGCTACGGGTCATGGCGCCTGGCATGGCCTCCGCCGCGTACACCTGGGTGCGGTCTGTCAGCACCTCAAAGGGGTCGGCATAGGCCCTGGCCCCCTCGCTGTACAGCGCCTTGTGGGTGGCTTCATCCATCACGCCTGTGATGAACAGCATGTTGTTCATCTGGAAGGCCTTGAGAGTGTATTGGGTCTGGGCGTCAAAGGTTGTGTCGGGTTCCTCGTTGAAGTAGCCCAGCTCCTTCAGGCGCGTCTCCAGCGCCAGCACGTCCTCGCCCGTGTCTCCCAGGTTCAGCTCGCGCTCGAAGGCTGGGGCGAAAACCCCGGCAAACGCAGTCACATTGATCAGCAGCAGGCACAGGGCCAGCAAAACGGTAAAAACTTTGTACATGGGGGTGCCGGTTTTCATGGGGTGAACCTCCTTTTCCCTTTCTGCCTGTTTAGACGGAGGGGACAATGAAATGGTTCCCGAAAACTTCAGATTGAAACAAAGCCGCTTATTAGGCTACACTGTGGGCAGAATTATATGAGATACGAGATTTGATACACCGATATCGGAACTTAGGAGGATCAATCCATGGAAATGGTGCGCATGTATGAGATTCCCGCCTGCCGGATGGTGTCTTCCGGTACCGCCAACTGGGGAGAAGGCGTACTGGAGAAGTTTGACGCCTGGTTTTCCACCCAGCCTCGTGAAGCCTTCCCCCGGGACTACCTGTATTGGAATGAGACCGGCTTTTGCTGGCTGTACCGCTTATACGAAGGGCAAAAAGCGCCTGAAGGCTTTGAGGCGGTGGATTTCCCAGGCGGGCTGTATGCCGTGGTCACCGGGATTGACCAGCAGACGGACATGGACGCCCTGAACGCCGCCGTGGATGAATTTTTGGCAAAGCACGGCATGGAGCGCGACCCCGGACGGCAACAGCTGGGCAACATCATCACCCCGCCGCAGGCGCGGGAGCTGTTGGGGTACAGCCAGATGGATTATTATGCGCCGGTGAGGGGGCGAGATAAATAATCATAGTCTATGTGAGAAACTGCCTCCTAAACGCGAGATAGTTTTCTTGCTTTTCTTTGTGAAAACTTCAATAATCAATGAACATTCATGTCAGAATTGTTTACAGCCGTTCCGCTCGTCCCCCGT
>JAAYLK010000035.1 GCA_012521895.1 Clostridiales bacterium | reverse complement strand
AGACTGAAAATCTGCGTGTCGGTGGTTCAATTCCGCCCCAAGGCACCATCTGCGGTAGTAGCTCAGTTGGTAGAGCGCAACCTTGCCAAGGTTGAGGTCGCGAGTCCGAGTCTCGTCTACCGCTCCAATTTTCCCTCACCGTGTTGTGACGCAAGGCACACAGCACAAGCTCTCAAGGCGAGGCTTGCCGCCTGACCAAGGCAAGCAAGACGGCGCCATAGCCAAGTGGTAAGGCGAAGGTCTGCAAAACCTTTATTCCCCAGTTCGAATCTGGGTGGCGCCTCCAAACGATGATGACCCCCGGAGCAATCCGGGGTTTTTCTTTGTCTATCAAATGCTGAAGGGCTTGTCTGACTGTGCTAAAATAAGGGCAGAATGTGTTCTAATGATGGAACGCGGGATAATGTCAGGAGAGGATGAAAAGATGGAGCAATCCCTGTTTGATCAGATACGCCTGCAAGCCAGCCAGGCAATCACTGAATTGATTGACATCGCGAAGCTTCAGCCCGGCCAGCTCTTGGTCATCGGTTGCTCCTCCAGTGAAATGGTGGGGGAGCGCATCGGCAAACACAGCAGCATGGAGGCGGCCATGGCCGCGCATGAGGGCATCGCGCCCATTCTTGCCAGGAAGGGGGTCTCCCTGGCGGTGCAGTGCTGTGAACACTTGAACCGCGCCCTGGTGATAGAGCGCGAAGTCGCGCTGTCACGGCATTATGAGATTGTCAACGCCATCCCCAAGCCAGACGCGGGCGGCTCTTTCAGCGTGGTGGCCTACCAGCACATGAAGGACCCGGTGCTGGTGGAAACCATTTGCGCGGACGCGGGATTGGACATCGGCGGCACCCTGATCGGCATGCACCTAAAGCGTGTGGCGGTGCCGGTCAGGCTTGGCATCCAGCAGATTGGCCATGCCAACATCCTGTGCGCCAGGACCCGGCCCAAGTACATCGGTGGCCCGCGCGCAGCCTACGAGGCAAACTGATGGATGCTACCCAAATCAAGGAGAATGTCGCCCGCGTCCGGGAGATGATGGCCGCGGCCGCGCGCCAGGCCGGACGCGAGCCATCTGCCATCCGCCTGGTGGCCGCCTGCAAGACGCAGCCCAGTGAAATCGTCCGCTTAAGCGCCGCTCTGGACATCGACATCTTTGGTGAAAACAGGATGCAGGAGATGCGCGCCCACCTGCAGGACGGTGCCTATTTAGGCAAGCCGGTGCATTTTATCGGCCACCTGCAAACCAACAAGGTGCGCCAGGTGGTCGGCCAGGCGGCAGTCATCCAAAGCGTGGGCAGCATCAGGCTGTTGGACGCCATCGCGAAGGAAGCGGAAAAGCTACAGATTACGCAGGACATCCTGATTGAGGTCAACCTTGGCAGGGAAGAGGGCAAGGCCGGTGTTGATCAAGGGGATTTGCGGCAAACCCTGGACCATGCGGCAGGCAAACGCTCCGTGCACGTCCTGGGTTTGATGGCCATCCCGCCTGTCGTAAGCACAGCGGATGAGAACAGGCCGTATTTTTCCGCGTTGCGCGAACTGGCCGACCGGGCTAAGCGCTGGAAGATTGAAAACATTGCCATGGATGTGCTGTCCATGGGCATGAGCGATAGCTTTTTTCCGGCCATCCTGGAAGGCGC
Organism: Clostridiales bacterium; assembly: GCA_012521895.1. Classification (GTDB taxonomy): domain Bacteria; phylum Bacillota; class Clostridia; order Christensenellales; family Aristaeellaceae; genus UBA6115. Next base: position 60,667 of record JAAYLK010000035.1, on the reverse strand, counting down.
CACCCATGTGCGCATCGGCCGGGACATTTTTGGCGCACGGATAACTTAATTTGGCTTTCATCAGAATCTTAGAAACCCGGTGGATGTTTTCGCGCGCCGCCGCGTTTGGCATGGTATAATCAATCCCATTACAACAAGTGGAGGATGCATGGGGGATACTGCCTACGAGCTTTTGGCCATGGGTCTGCGGTATGTCTTTGTATTGCTGATTGTCCTGGCCTTGCTCCGCGCGGGCTGGTTGATGCTGGGCGACCGCCGTGAATACCGCAGGACCTTGCGCCAATTGCCTGACGCCGGCCTGGTGGGTGAAGTGGTCAACCTGGAAAGCGGCGCGGCCCAGCCCTTGCCCCGTGAAGGGCTGATGGGCGCAGGCCGCAGCTGTGACATCAGGTTCAGCCGCCTCCACCGACGGGAGCTGGAGTTCATGTTCCGCCCCGGCCTTGGGGTCAAGCTGATTCCCCTCCATGGCAAGCACCAGGCCATGCTGGATGGCGAGCCGCTCAACAAGGCGGATGCCTTTGCCCTGCATGGCACGGTGCTGGAAATCCGCGGCGTCAGCCTGCGTTTTCGCTTGTTCGCCGGCCTGGATGTGCCCCAGCGGGCCGCTGTGCCGCATGAAGTGTATCATGAAGAGCCTCAGGACAATCCCTGGGAAGGCGCGGAGCCTGCCTACACAGAGGGATCCATGCCCTATATCGCGCCTGGGGCGCCCGCGCCAGAAAGCGACCTGAACATGACCTGGGCGTATATGCCGCCGGTAGATGTGCCCCAGGCGCCACCGCCGCTGGCTGAAAACACAAACCGCAACCGCAGGACGGACAGGGGGCAACAATTCCATGACTGAGCGCGCCACGCAGCAAAACAGATGGCTGGCCCTGCCTGGAATGATTTTCTTCCTCCTGGCCTATGCCTTGCTGGGCCTCAAGCAGGCGGATTGGCGCGGCTTTGTAATGGCGGCGGCCGTGCCCCTGATTTTCTTTGGGGTCATTGTGATTTTGCCGCGGATACTGCCGGCTGACCGCATCCTGCTGTCCCTGGTCAACTTCCTGTCCTTCCTTGGCATCCTGGTGCTCTACCGCTTAAACCCCGAGCGCGGCTTTGGCCAGTTCACCAATTATGCCGTGGGCATGGTGGGCATGGTGGGTTGTTTGTTGCTGGTGCGCTTCTGGCACCGCTTCAAATGGACCATGCCGCTCATCATCCTGGCCTCCCTGGCGTTCATGGCCTTGCCGCTTGTGATGGGCACGGTCAAAAACGGGGCCAAGGCCTGGGTCAGCATCCTGGGGGTTAATTTCCAGCCCAGTGAAGTGGTCAAGGTGTCCATGCTGCTGGTGACCAGCTTCCTTCTGTCCCGCCGCCTGGTCCTGCCCGCCCTGGCTTTCGCCGGGGTCTGCCTGGGCATGCTGTTTCTGCAGCGGGACCTGGGCACAGCCCTGCTGTATTACGCCATCACACTCATCCTGGTGTACGTGTCTACCGGCAGCCTGACCTTTCTGGCCTTGGGCACGCTGGGGGCAGGCGCAGGCGCCCTGGTGGGCTATCAAATGAACACCTATGTGCAAAACCGCGTCAAAATCTGGCAGAATCCCTGGGAGGACCCCTATGGCATCAGCTACCAGGTGGTCCAGTCCATGGTGGCCATGGTCAACGGCGGCCCCTGGGGCACGGGGCTTGGCCTGGGCACATCCAGCGTCATTCCGGAAGTGGAGACCGACTTCATCTTCGCGGCGGTCTTCCATGAGTTTGGGCTGATCTTTGGCATGTGCGTCATCCTGATGTTTCTCTTGATTTTCCTGCGCGGCGTGGGTATCGCCAAGCGCTCCCGCAGCCGCTTCCACACCCTGCTGGCGCTGGGCTGCTCTTGCTTCATCGCCATCCAGACCTTTGTCATCATCGGCGGTAATATCAACCTGATTCCCCTGACCGGCGTCACCCTGCCCTTCATGAGCTATGGCGGCACCTCTATGGTATGCAGCCTGTGCATCATGGGATTGCTGCAGGGGGTGGCCAACGCTAATGAGCGCGGGCTGGAGGAAGATCAGCTCATCGCGATGCTGGGGGAGGATAACGCATGAAACTGATCAAGAAGAACCTGCGCCTGGCCGTGGTGGTCGTGTGCTGCCTGCTGGCCTCCCTCATTATCTATGGCGCGTTTTCCTTAGGTCTCTCCGGTAACCGCTGGTTTTCCTCTTCAGTGAACACTGCGCTTCGTAAAGTAAAAAGCGACGTCCTGCCCGGTCGCATTTATGACCGCAACGGCATCCCGCTGTCAGGCAACGATACCCAGGGCAACCGCCTCTATCATCAGGATGAGCTGACCCGAAGATCCCTGGTGCACGCGGTGGGCATGAAGGACGGCACCGTCAAAAACGGCATAGAGACCTTCATGTCCTATCTGCTGTACGCCTATGACGCCTCGTACTTGTCCAGGCTCTCCTCCGCCTTCAGCGGCAGGATGCGCAGCGGGTACGACCTGCGTTTAAGCCTCACCCATGGCCTGTCCCGCTACATCGCGGAGCAGTTCCCGCAAGGGAAATCCGGCGCCGTGGTGGTGCTCAACTACCGCACGGGAGAAATTCTTTCGCTGAACAGCTTCCCCAATTTTGACCCCTATGCCGCCCAAGGCGTGCTGTCAGACCCCCGGAAGCCCTTCATCAACAACGCCACTCAATGGCGCAGCGCGCCCGGCTCCACCTTCAAGGTGATCACGATGGCGGCTGCCTTGCAGCACATGCCTGACGCGCTCTCCAAAACCTTCACCTGCGAGGGGGACTACCAGGTGGGGGATGTGGTCATCACCGACGCCGGGCACGTCTCCCATGGTGAGCTTTCCCTTGAAAAAGCGCTGGTGGTCTCCTGCAACATCACCTTCGCCAAGCTGGCCCTGGAGCTGGGCGATGAAAAGCTGCGGCAGACCGCCCAGGCCTTTGGCCTGGATGACCACCTGCTGTTCTCCGACCTGGTGGTTGAAAACTCCTCCTATCCCGCGAAAAACCGCATCGCCAAGGAGGTGGCCTGGACGGGGCCAGGGCAAAGCGCTTTGGGGATGACCCCCTTGCACATGGCGCTGGTGGCCGCCGCCATCGCCAACGACGGCGTGATGATGGAGCCCAAGCTGCTCCTGCAGGCGGTGGACGCGAACCGCGAAGGCAAGGCGCAAATCAGCCCCGTCATTTACAAAACTCCTTTGACCGTCGCGCAGTCAGACATCCTGGCCAAGGCCATGCGCCAGACTGTGGTGTCGGGCACCGGCAGAAACGCGGCCGTTTCCGGCCTCACCATCGCCGGTAAAACGGGCTCCGCGCAGATAGACGGCCAGGAATTGACCAACGCCTGGTTTATTGGCTTCATTGAGGACAAAACCCTGCCCTACGCGCTTTGCGTGGTCATCAATGACGCGGGGGAAGGCAGCCGCCAGGCGGCGCCCCTGGCCGGAAAGATTTTCTCCTACATCAATTCCATGCGGTAATTCTATAAAGACACAAAAAAGAGCTGCAGCCTGAGAAAAGCTGCAGCCCTTAACTGTTTATCCGATTACAGCAAGGTCTCCATCTCAACGATCGTCTCTTCAAACACCTTCATGGCGCCGCGAACCACCTTGGGTTGGCTCATATCGGCGCCCGCGGCCTTCAGCGCGTCAATGGGCGGAACGCTGCCGCCGCTCTTGAGGAAATCAAAGTACTGGCTCCGGGCTTTCTCGCCTTCCTTGAGGATGCGGCTGGCCAGATAGACGGCGGCGGAGAAGCCGGTGGCGTACTGGTAGACATAGAAGGCGCGGTAGAAGTGTGGGATGCGCATCCACTCATGGCGGATTTCGGGGTCAATCACACACTCACGCCCGTAGTATTGCTTGTTCAGCTTCTCATAGAGGTCTGACAGGTTGCTGTCCGTCAGCGCCACCGCCTGCTCGGCCAGCTTGTGCGCCTCGTGCTCAAACTCGGCGAACATGGTCTGGCGGAAGAAGGTGGTACGGAAGCCTTCCGCCAGGTCCGTCAGGAAGAAAAGCCGAGCCTGCTTGTCGTCCTAGTGTTCCTTTTGCAGTGCGCGGGAGACCAGGATCTCATTGCAGGGGGAGGCCACCTCCGCCGCGAACAGGGAGTAGCCTGCCTTTTCGTAGGGCTGGGCCTTGTTGCTGTGGTAGGAGTGCATGGCGTGGCCCAGCTCATGCGCCAGGGTCATCGCGCCGTCAATGGAATCGGTGTGGTTGAGCAGCACATAGGGATGGCTGTCATAGGTGCCCCAGGAATAGGCGCCGGAGCGCTTGCCCTTGGTCTCATACACATCAATCCAGTTGTCCTTGTAGGCCTTGTCCAGCAGCTTGCCATAGTCCTCACCCAGGGGGGCCAGGCCTTTCTTAACCAGCTTGCAGGCTTCAGGATAAGGGATGTCCATCTTGAAGTCCGCCGTGATGGGCACATAGAGGTCATACAGGTGTAGCTGGTCCACCTTCAGGGCCTTCTTGCGCAGGCGCAGGTAGCGGTCCAGCACCGGGAAGGCCTTGTGCGCTTCCTTGAGCAGGCTGTCATAGACCGACAGGGGAATCTCGTGGTTGGACAGGGAGGATTTACGTGCGGAGCCATAATGGCGCAGCTGGGCGTGCAAGACGTCATTTTTGACGCTGGAGATGTAGAGGCTGGAGAGGGTGCCCTTGAAGTTGCCAAAGGCGTTCATCATGCCCTCAAAGGCTTCCTTGCGCACTTCACGGTTTTTGCTGCGCAGTTTTTCGCCGTAGGAAGCGTGGGTCAGCTTGCTGGTCTTGCCGCTCTCGTCCAGGGTTTCCGGCAGGGGCAGGTCCACGTTGTTGAGCACATTGAACACTCGGGAGGCAGTGGCAAAGACCTCGCCGCTTTTGGCCAGCAGCTCCTCCTGCTCGGTGGGCAGGATGTGCGGGCGCGTGCGGATCAAGTCATGGAAGAAATTGCTGTACTGGCTGTGCTTAGGGTCAACCTTTAAGGCTTGCAGCTTCTCTTCGCTCAGCTGCAGCAGCTCCGGCTCCAGGTAGGCGCCGGCAGCCCTGGCTTTCACCATCAGGGCTCCGGCCTTGGCCATCTGCGCTTTGTAGGCGGTGTTGGCGCCGTCCTGGTCCTGCTGCATGCGGGAGAAGGTCAGGTAGGAGCCCATTGCGCGGCTGAGTTTGAAGGAGGTCTCCACCGCCTTGATGGGGTCCTTCTCTACTTTGCCCTGCAGGGAGGCCAGGGTGTCAGCAAGCGCCAGAATGTCTTTCTCGCATGCATCCAGGGCCTTTTTGCTGGCAAAGATGTCCTTGAGGTTCCACTTCCATTTGGCGGGGATCTGGTCGCGCGTCTTCTGTGTCATGGCTTGCTCCTTGTTGTATTAATCGTCATCCGGGGTGGAGTGTTCGTCTTCGTCCACAACCACATGGGTGACCATGAATTCCTCATCGGCTTCAGTGACGGGTTCCTCCTCCACCACCCTTTGCTTGGCGGGGGCCTTGCCTTCGGGTTTGGCCTGAGGCGGGTTCACCCGCTGCACCTGCTCCGCGGTGAACACATGGATGTCCGCATTGTCGCCGCTTAAGATGCGCACGGAGACATTTTCAAGCAGGGCGTTCACCTGGGTGACTATACCGCGCCCCTTGGGGGTGATGACTTCCTTGCCCAGCCTGGGCAGGCGCTTGCGGGCTTTTTCATATTGGTCCTGCTCATATTTCAGGCAGCACATCAGCCGCCCGCAGACGCCGGAAATCTTGGTGGGGTTCAAAGACAGGCTCTGTTCCTTCGCCATGCGGATGGACACCGGTTGGAACTCATACAGGAAGTTGGAGCAGCACAGGCCGCGTCCGCAGGAACCAACGCCGCCGATGGACTTGGCTTCGTCGCGCACACCGATTTGCTTTAGTTCTATCCGGGTTTTGAAGATGCCGGCCAGGTCCTTCACCAGCGCGCGGAAGTCCACCCGGCCGCCGGAGGTGAAGCTGGCGGTCAGCTTGCTGCCGTCAAAGGCGTATTCCACGCTGACCAGCTTCATGTCCAGCTTGTGCGCCAGGATGCGCTCGCGGCAGACAGAAAAGGCCTGCTGCTCTTTTTTCTGGTTGTTCTCCAATTGTTTCTTGTCGCCTTCATGGGCGGGGCGGGTCACCTGCAGGGCATGCTGCAGCATTTCATCGGGCAAATCGGCGGCAGTCTGGCACACCGTGGCGTATTCCTGCCCCTGGTTGGTGTTGATGATGACGGGGTCGCCCAGTTTGAATTCATACTGCCCGGGCAGGGCATATTGGCGCCGCCCCGCGTTGCGGAAGCGGACACCGATCACAGTTGGCATAAAATCTACTCCTCTATGGTTGATAACAGCAGGGCGTCGATGATCGCCTGCCAGGAAACATTGCTCGCTTGCAGCCTGCGCGCCTCAACGACGCCTTCATACAGCCTGCAGGCAAAGGACATTGTATCATGATTGCGCGCGTTTGTGCTTGCCAGGTGGGTGGCGCTAAATTCTATGGTATCTAAAATCAAGCCGGCATTGTCCTTCTGGTCCTTGAAGCGCTTGGACGCTTCCGGAAAATCCTGAAGGGTCAAGCCAGGCGTGAGGACCTCATCCACCAGGCGCTTGATAGCCCAAAAAGCCTTGTCATCCTGTATCTGCAGCGCTTTTCCCGGGCTGCCAAGCGCCAAGCTGGCCAGGTTCTTTGACTCCTGAAGCGGAAGGCCTTGTTGGATCAGGGTCCGTTCCACCTGTTCATCTGTCCAGGCGGGCAGGCGCAGCAGCTGGCAGCGGGAGCGGATGGTGGTCAGCACCGCGCGCTCATTGACGCAGGTGAGCAAAAAGTATGTGGACGGCTCGGGCTCCTCGATGGCCTTGAGCAGCGCGTTTTGCGCCTGGGGCGTGAACATATCCACCAATTCAAGCAAAACAAGGCGGGGACCCGCGGAAAAAGGGTAGGCCGCCAGGTCCGACAGCAAATCCCGCGCCTGTTCCACCTTGACGCTGCGCTGCTTGTCCTGAAGGCCGACCACCAGCATGTTGGCGTGGCTGCGGTTTTGCACCCTGACGCACTGGCGGCAGGCCCCACAGGGCTTGTTCTCGTCTTCACACATCAAGGCCTGGGCCAACAGGCTGGCCAGGGTGGTTTTCCCAAAACCAAATTGCCCTGAGATCATCAGGGCATGGGGGGCGGTATGGTTTGCATATTGTGTAATCAGCGCCGGAAGCGCGGGAGATACATCAGAAAAAACCGCAAGCTGCTCGCTTACCTTGTTGGTGTCAGCCATGCTTTGTCCGGCAATCAGATTTTGAGGAACTGGTCAACACTTAAAACGAACACGGTGGCGCCGCCTACAGTGACCTCGATGGGATAAGGCGCGTACATGCCGGTAGCCCCGCCCATGGTGACAGGGGAGGTGGCAATCTGCTTGCGGCTCTTGCACACTTTTTCAATCAGGTTCATGCAGGTATCATAACGCGCATCCTCAACGCCAACCAGCAGCGTCGTGTTGCCGGCGCGCAAAAATCCACCGGTGGTAGCCAATTTGGTGACACCAAAGCCTTCTTCCATTAACTCACTCACCAGGTGTGCTGCGTCTTCGTCTTGCACAATCGCAATAATCAGCTTCATTGGCCTGCCTCCTTTAGTTGGGGAGCACTGCTCCGTCTCTTGTAGCATGATTATACAATAAAGAAGCAGGAATTTTCAAGTGCTTGCAATCACGGCGCGCACTTGACTCGAAAGCAGGATGATGTTTCTTGTTTGACCGGCGCTTTGTATGATAAAATAGCAAGGAAATGATTTGCCGGAGGATAGGATGATTAAGCTGGTATTGGACGCGCTGGGCGGTGATCACGCGCCGCAGGCCACCTGTGAAGGGGCGCTGAGCGCGCTGCGTGAAAACAAGGACTTGTTCCTGATTCTGGCGGGTGAGCCCAAGGCCATTGAGCAGCATCTGCAAAACGCCGATGACGTCAGGGACCGTTTGCAGGTGCTTTCCGCGCCGGAGGTCATCACCAACCACGAATCCGCCGCCATGGCCATCCGCCAGAAGAAGGATTCCGCCCTGGTGCGCGGCATGCTGATGGTGAGGGAGGGCGAGGCGGACGGCTTTGTGTCCGCCGGCTCCACCGGTGCCGTCCTGGTGGGCGGGATGTTGCGCCTGGGGCGCATCCCGGGCAGCGAACGCCCGGCGCTCGCGCCCATGATGCCGGGGGACAAGGGCGGTTTTTTGCTGATTGACTGCGGCGCCAACGTGGACAGCAAGCCGGAATACCTGGCGCAGTTCGCGCTGATGGGCGATGCCTACGTGCGTAAGATGCAAAGCATGGAGCATCCGCGTGTTGGCCTGCTCAACATCGGTGCGGAAGAGGAAAAGGGCAACCTGCTCTATGCCGCCGCCCACCAGCTGATCAAGAAGGAGCCCATCAATTTTGTGGGCAACGTTGAGGCGCGCGATGTGCCCGGCGGCTTGGCCGATGTCATCGTCTGTGACGGGTTTGACGGCAACATCCTTCTCAAGTACACTGAAGGGGTTGCCTCTGCCTTAATGCGCATCATCAAGAAAGAGCTTTTGGCAGACACCCGCAGCAAGATCGGCGCCCTGCTTGCCAAGCCCGCTTTTTCCCGCGTCAAGAAGGTGATGGACTACACCGAGGTGGGCGGCGCGCCCTTGCTTGGTGTGCAGGGGGCGGTGGTCAAAGCCCATGGCTCCAGCAACGCCAAGGCCATCCGCGGCGCCATCCGCCAGGCATATCTGATGGCCAGCGCCAAGGTAGCCAAAGCCATAGAAGAGAACATCCACAAGCAGAACACATAACGGAGGAAGACCCATGGTTTACGAAAACGTCGTCGCCCTGATCGCCAAACAGCTGAAGGTTCAGCCCGAATCCATCACCCGCGAATCCCGTTTGGTGGAAGACCTCGGGGCCGACAGCGCCAACGTGATGGTGCTGATCATGGACCTGGAAGACCAGTTCAACATGCAGGTTGAAGACAGCGCCATCACCACGCTCAAGACTGTCGGGGATGTTGCGGACTACATTCAAGCGCAGCAAGGTTGACAAAAAAGGGATCCAAGCTGCCGCAGTACAAGGCGGCGGCCTTTTTTCATGAGAATTCCAGCCATCAAGACCTGATGGCTGCTTTGGCATATCAGTTTATCAACCTGGAACTTTTGAAAAAAGCCTTGGTCCATCCCTCCATCCATCCAATGCAAAACAACCAGCGCCTGGAGTTTCTGGGGGACGCTGTCTTGCAGCTGGTGATCAGCCAGGAACTGCTGGAGCAGTTCAAGGACACCGAGGGCAAGCTGACCTTCAAGCGCCAGAAGCTGGTGAATGAGGCCGCCCTGGCCGGCATCGCCCGCCACATCAAGCTGGGAAACTGCCTTTATGCCAGCCCCTCCTTTGTGCAGGACAAGGGGCTTGAACAGGATTCCGTTCTGGCTGACGCCATGGAAGCCCTGCTGGCTGCCATTTATCTGGATGGCGGGCTGGACGCGGTGCGCGCGGTGATCTTGCGCCTCTGGGGCGACAGCATCCAGGCGGCCAAGCCTTCTCTGGACGCCAAAGGCCAGCTGCAGGCAGTCTTGCAGGCCGCAGCCCCCGTTGACATCACCTATGTTGACCTTGCCCAGGATGGGCCGCCGCACCAGCGCATCTTTACCGTGGCTGTCCTGCATGAGGGGAAGGCGCTGGCCCAGGGCACCGGAAAAACCAAACGCGCCGCCCAGCAGGAAGCCGCGCAGAAGGCGTTAGAAACGCTTCAAAAGCCGGAGGACAGGCTATGAAACTGACCCGGCTTGAAATCTTCGGCTTCAAATCCTTCCCGCAGCGCACCGACATCCATTTTGATGAAGGCATCACCGGCATTGTCGGCCCCAATGGCTCCGGCAAGAGCAACATCGCAGACGCCGTGCGCTGGGTGCTGGGCGAGCAAAGCGCCAAGACGCTGCGCGGCGCCAAGATGGAGGACGTCATTTTCGCGGGCACCCAGAAGCGCAAGCAGATGCCCTACTGCGAAGTGTCCCTGATTTTTGACAACGCGGACGGAAGCCTGAAAAGCCCGCACAGCGAGGTGATGGTCACCCGGCGCGTTTACCGCAGCGGGGAAGGCGAATACTCGCTTAACAAAAAGAGCTGCCGCTTGAAAGACATCGTGGAGCTCTTCCACGATACGGGCATTGGCCGGGAAGGCTATTCCATCATCGGGCAGGGGCACATCGATGTCATTTTATCTGGCCGCGGTGAGGAGCGCAGGACAGCCTTTGAGGATGCCGCCGGCATCATGGGCTACCGCGCCCGCAAGGAAGAAGCCGAGCGCAAGCTGAACCGCACCCAGGAGCACTTAGTCCGGGTGAGCGACCTTCTAGAGGAATTGTTCACCCGCCTGGGGCCTTTGAAGGAGCAAAGCGAGGCCGCACGGACCTACCTGGCTTTGTCAGCGCGGCTGAAGCACCTGGACGCCAATATCTACTTGTCCCGGCACGAGCGGCTGAACAAGCGCATCGCCTCCCTGCGAGAATCCCAGCAGGCGATTGCCGACCTCATCAAGCGCCACGAGCAGGACATCGCGGACTTGCAACAGCAACGGCAAGCATCCCAAGCCCAGCTTGAAACGGCGCAGGCAGACAGCGAGCGCCTGGGCGGCCTGCTGCAGGTTGAGGAAGAATCCCTGCGCGAGCACGCGGTCATCATGGAGCGCGGCGCGCAGGTTTTATTAAGCGCCAGGGAAGAGCTCCGGAAAAGTCTGCAAACCCATGAGCAGATGCTGGAGGAGCAGAAGGAGCTCAGCCTGCTGCAGTCCGGCTCCCATGAGGACAAGGAAAAGCATGGCGCGCTGCTGACTGCCGCGGAAGAGAAGCTTGAGATTACCCAGGCGCAGCACGATGAGGCGCAAACGGCGCTCCTTGCATTGGAGGAGGAGCTGGAAGCCCACCGCGGCCTGATATTGCAGACGGTGAACAGCCGCTCTGACGCGCGTGAGCGCACCGCCCGGCAGCAGGCGATGTTAAGCCAGGCCCAGGCACGGCTTCAGGAGCTGGACGGCACCCAAAATCAGTTGACTGCCGCGCTTGAACAAGCCCTGGAACAGAAAAACCAGGCGGAGCAAAACCTGCAAGCGACAACGGACGCGGTCAACGCGCTGCGTGTCAAACTCAACCAGACTGAAGCGCAGTGGAACGCGAAAAAACTAGCGCTTCGCGCCCAACAAGCGCAACTAAACGAAGCGCAGGAGCGCTTCCAGCGTGACCGCGCGCGCTTGAGCGCCATGGATGATCTGGCCAAAGCCCATGAAGGCTATTTTCAGCCCGTCAAACAGGCCTTGAGCTTTGCTGAGGGCAACAAAAAGGTCCATGGCGCGGTGGCGCAGCTAATCCAGGTGCCCAAGGACCTGGAGACGGCGCTTGAGATGGTGCTGGGCGGCGCGCTGCAAAACATCGTGACCGATGATGAGGAAACAGCCCAGGAGCTAATCAACTACCTGCGCGAGAAACGCTTTGGCAGGACCACCTTCCTGCCCATCAGCGCCGTGCGCGGCCGCGTGTTGAGCCCGCAGGAGCGCCAGGTACTGAATATGCCAGGCTGCCTGGGGCTTGCCAGTGAGCTGATTGACTATGACAGCCGTTATGATGGCATCATGGAATCCCTGCTGGGCAGGACGGTGGTCGCGCGCGACCTGGACGCCGCCATCGCCATCTCGCGGTCCGGCAGGCAGGCCTTCAACGTTGTGACACTGCAGGGCGATGTGATGCGCTCAGGCGGCGCCATGACCGGCGGCTCTGTCCAAAGCCGTACCGTCAGCCTGCTGGGGCGCGAGCGTGAAATCAAAGAGCTGTCCCAATCCCTGAATGAGCAGATGGACGCCCTGCAAAAATCCAGGGCCTCCCTGAAAACTGAAGCCGAACAAGCCGAGCAATTGGAGCAGGCGCTGGCGCAACAACGCCTGGTGCTCCAGGATGAGGAAATCGGCATCGCGCGCGAGGAAGAACGTGCCGCGCGCGCCCGGGAGCAGGTGGACCAGGCAGCCTTGCGCCTTGAGCAGGCGGAAGCGTCTAAAGAACAGTTGACTGAAATGGTGAGGGACCTGACGTCCGATTTGTCCAAGGCAGACCTGGCCAGCCGCTCCATCATAGACAACCAGGAACAGATGGAGCAGGCTGAGAAAGCGCTCAGGGCCAGGCAGCAGGAAGCCCGCGACAAGGCGGAAGCGCTGCGTTTGCTCCTGGAACAGCAAAGGGATGCCCGCGCCCAGCTGGCCCATCAGTTGGATATGCTGGGCCGTGATCAATCCCGCTTTGACCGAGAGCTCCACCAGCTGGCCCACAAGATTGAGAAGCTGGACAGCGACATGCTTTCCCTCAAACAACGCATCCAAACAGAAACGGCGAAGCAGGAGGAGATGTCCTTGCTGTCATCGCAGTTAAAGGAAAAACACGAAGCCCTGCGCGGCCAGGCTACACAAGCCGAAGCCATCAGGCGCGAAATGACCGCAAGGCAGAGCCAGTTGACCGAACAGCTGGAGCAGGCCCATCAACGCTTCAATGAGGACAACCAGAAGCTGCACAAGGGTGAGTTGAGCCTGACACACCTGGAAGAAGAGCTGCACACCATGGCCGCCACCTTGTGGAACACCCATGAGCTGACCTATGCCCTGGCGGAGCAGTTTAGAACCGACGATAAGTTTGAACTGCCTGCCGGCGAGCAGGAAGCCGAGGACATCCGCAAGCAGATCAAAACCATGGGTGCCATCAACATCCATGCCCTGGATGAGTATGCCGCTACCCAGACCCGTTATGATGAATTAAGCATTCAGCGCGATGACGCCCACCAGGCGCGGGAAGACCTGCTCAGCCTGATTAAACGCTTGCAGGGGCAGATGGAAAAGCAGTTCCTGCGTGAATTTGCCCTGATCAACGAGTATTTCGCTGAAACCTTCAAGCGCCTCTTCAATGGCGGACAGGCCAGCCTTTCTCTGTCGGACCCCAGCCAGCCGCTGGACTGTGAAATCCAGATCAAGGCCCAGCCGCCGGGCAAGAAGCTGCAGCTGCTATCCCTGCTGTCAGGCGGCGAGCGCACCTTGACCGCCATCGCCATCCTCTTTGCCATGCTCAAGCTCAAGCCCACGCCCTTTTGCGTGCTGGACGAGATTGAGGCGGCGCTGGATGACGCCAACATCTACAGCTTTGCCGAATACCTGGCGGAGTACGCCAGGACGACCCAGTTTATCGTGATCACCCACCGCAAGGGCACCATGGAAAAATGTGATATGCTCTATGGGGTTACTATGCGGGAAAAAGGGGTGTCGGACATCATCTCTGTAAACCTGCAGGAATACACAGCGTAGGAGGGACCCATGGCCGGATTTTTCGCCAGGCTCAAGCAAGGCTTAAGCAAGACACGCGGGCAGATGACCGATAAAATCGATCAGCTCGCCACCAGCACCCAGGTGATTGACGAGGATTTTTATGAGGAGTTGACCGACATCCTGCTGCTAAGCGATGCCGGGGTAGCCGCGACTGAGCGCATCATCGACCTGCTGCGCCAGGAGGTTCAGACCAAAAAAATCAAGGACGGCAAGCTGGCCCGCGACATTTTGAAGCAAATCATGGTGGAGGAGATGAACATCCCCCGCCCGGCGCTCAATTGGCCGATGGTGATGCTGGTGGTTGGCGTCAACGGGGTGGGCAAGACCACCACGGTGGGCAAGCTGGCCTTGCGCTTTAAGGAAGTGGGGCGCTCTGTCACCCTGGCGGCAGCGGACACCTTCCGCGCCGCGGCGGACGACCAGCTGGCTGTCTGGGCGCAGCGGGCTGATGTACCGCTGATCAAGCAGCAGCATGGCGCGGACCCGGCAGCCGTGGTGTTTGACGCCATCGCCTCTGTGAAGGCGCGTAAAACCGACCTGCTCATCGTGGATACAGCGGGCAGGCTGCACAACAAGAAAAACCTGATGGACGAGCTGGGCAAGATCCGACGGGTGATTGACCGTGAATTCCCCGAAGCCACGGTGCGCTCCATGCTGGTGCTGGACGCCACCACCGGGCAGAATGGGCTCAACCAGGCCAAGATGTTCAAGGAAGTGGCGGACATCAACGGCATCATCCTGACCAAGCTGGATGGCACCGCCAAAGGCGGCATCGCCCTGGCCATCCGCCAGGAATTGAATGTGCCGGTGTGGTACATCGGCGTGGGGGAAGGCATTGACGACCTGCAGGCCTTCAACGCCAAGGAATTTGTAGAAGCTTTGTTTTAATCTAGAAAGACACAAAAAACCCGCTGTCATGCGTTGACAGCGGGTCTTGTTTTTATTTTTATGAGCCGGCCGGGAAGCTGCCCTGGTACAGGAAGCGCTGCGTTCCCTTGCCCGCCTCGCCGTCCGGGGTCAGGCCCTTGCTGCGCTGGAAGGCTTTGACGGCCTCTGTGGTACCAAAGCCGAACATGCCATCCACTTCGCCGTTGTAGAAGCCCTGGTCCTTCAAGGCCTGCTGCAGCGCGCGCACCAGGGTGCCGCTCTCGCCTTCCCTCAGGGTGACATAGTCCCCGTCCGGGTTGGGGGTGACGTTGGTGTAGAAGGGAATCCTGGTGGGGGACACGGTCATCTGCCCGGGGCGCGGGGTAGGGGTGGCCGTGGTGCCGGCGCTGTTGGCGGAGGAGGAGAACAGTTTCTCATTGGTCTGGGAGCCCACCTTACCATCCGCCGGCAAGTTGTTGGCGGTCTGGAAGGCCTTGACCGCGGCTTCCGTGGACGGGCCAAAGTCACCGTCGATGGAACCGGTGTAGTAGCGCAGCTCCCTCAAACGTTCCTGTATCCTGCGAACCAGGTCTGAATCCATGGTGCCGCGGGAGATGGAGGTGCCGATGATGCCGGCGGAGCGTGAGGTGGACTGGGCGGAGGAGGAATACAGTTTTTGCAGCGTCAGCGGACCCGCGACACCGTCGGAATAGGAGGTGTGGCGGTTCTGGAAGGCGGTGACCGCGGCTTCCGTTACGCTGTCAAACTCGCCATTGGCGTTGCCGGACAGATAACCCAGTTCAATCAGCCGCTGCTGCATCCTGCGCACGTCGCTACCGGTAGAGCCAAGGCGCAGGAAGGTAGTCTGGCTGATGCGGGGCGTCGCGGTCGCGCGCGGGGTGGCTGTGGCCCGCGGGGTGGGCGTGGGGGTGGGCCGGGGCGGCAGGGCGGAAGAGGAATTCAGCTTGTTCAAGGTGTTGATGCCGGCGACGCCGTCCGCGGTCAGCCCGTTGCGTGCCTGGAAGGCTTTGACAGCCGCCTCGGTTGCCACGCCAAAGTCACCATCAACTGAACCGATGTTGTATTTCAAGTCCTTCAGCCGGCGCTGAAGCTGGCTCACAGCCGGCCCGCTCGCGCCCAGTTTTAAAATCATGGGGGTTGGGGAAGGGGTGTTGGCGCCGGGGGTATTGGTCACGGTCAGCAGGCCGCCCCAGACGGTTGCCGTGGGTGTAATCAAAGGCTGGTTGCTGCTGATGATGCTGCCCCAGGAGGGGGTGGTGGGCTGGTTGATGACAGGGCTGCCGGAGGGCAGGTTAATCACAAGCCCGGTGGTGGGCGTAGGCGTGGCCAGGGAGGGGTCCGGCGTCGCGGTGCCAAGCACGGGAAAGGGCGCTGAGCCAGTGTCCCCGGCACCGTTGCTTGTGTTGATGGTATTGTCCGGCGTGGCGGTACACCCGGCCAAAATGGCGGCAAACAATAACAACGCCAGAAACCGGGCAAATTGTTTCATTTTCATCCGCTGCATCCTTTGTCAACCTCTTTCCGGGCAAAGCCGGTACTTTCATCCTCGTTCATCTACAACCATACAACGGTCCGCGGACCGGGTTTCATCCATCGGGCATACGCTTTTAATCGCCCATTTTTCAAGGCAAGTCTATCATAAAGCGGCCCCGCAAGCAACAATGATGACAGAATGCTTCATCAATTTGACGCAATTGGGAAACTTTGTTACAATTCGCCGGTAATTTGGTTTGGAAGGTGCCTATGAGTCTGCGTGAAATGGTGGTTTTGGCCTTTGCCCTGTCCATGGACGCCTTTGCGGTCGCCCTGTGCAAGGGCGCCTGTCTGTCAGAGCAAAAGGACAAGGGGGAAAGCCTGGCAATCGCTGCCTCCTTCGGCTTTTTCCAGGCGCTGATGTCCTTGATTGGCTGGTTTGTGGGCAGCCGCTTCCGCGCGTATATTGAGTCGGTGGACCACTACATCGCCTTTGGCCTCTTGCTGTTCATCGGCGGCAAGCTGGTGTATGAAGCTTGGAAAAACCGCGATGAGGAATTGGTGTGCACCCCGCTGCACTTCATGGAGCTGATGCTCTTGAGCATCGCCACCAGCATTGACGCCCTGGCGGCAGGTGTTGCCATGGCGGTCCTGGACCTGAACATCTGGCTGGCCATCCTGCTCATCGGTGTCATCACCCTGGTGATGAGCTTCATTGGCTTTAAGGCCGGTAAAAAGTTTGGCGCGAGGTTTCAGAGCAAAGCTCAGCTGATTGGCGGCATCGCCTTGATTTTTATCGGAATTAAAATCCTGGTTGAGCACTTGTCAGCCTGACAGACAGCTCAGTCATCAATCGCGTCGCGCAGATAACCCGCCAGAATGTCAACGATTCTGGCGTTTTTTCCGCCCCGGGTCACGATGACATCAGCCTGGTGGATGTAGTTGCGGATGTACTTGTCATACATGGGTTTGACTGTGGACAAGTACTGCAGGGTGATGCTGTCGATGCTTCGCTCACGCTCCTTGATGTCGCGGTTGATGCGCCGCAACAGGCAGATGTCCGGCTCCACATTGATAAAGAGCTTTAAAAACATCTGGTCGCACAGGCGCTGGTCATAAAAGGCGTGGATGCCTTCCAGGATTATCACCTTGCCGGGCTTGATCATCTCCTCGCTGTGCCCGCGGCGGTGGGTGGTGAAGTCATACACCTTTTTCTGGATGGGTTTTCCTTCCAGCAAGAGGCTGACATCCTGTAAAATCAAATCATGGTCAAAGATGCCCGGCTCGTCAAAGTTCAATTTGGCGCGCTCTTCAAAGCTCTTGTCCGGGTAATCAAAGTAATAGGCATCCTGGTTGATGACTGTGCTGCTAGATCCGATGGCTTTCAACAATTCCTCAGACAAGGTGGATTTCCCCGAGCCGCTGGCGCCGCAGATTCCGATAAATAGCATGGATGCCTCCTGGTGTCGTTCTTGGGTAAGCTTGTCCAAAGTGCTTGACGGACTTACGACCATGAATTATAGTATCAGCAAGTGAATACACTTATCAAGAGCGGCGGAGGGACTGGCCCGATGAAGCCCGGCAGCCTGCAGTATGCAAGGTGCTACATCCAGCGGCGAGAGCCGGAAGATAAGTTTGCACAAGAGGCGCTTATCACAAGCGTCATTTTTTTGAGAAAGGAAACCCTATGCAAAAACTGTTTACCTCAGAATCCGTCACCGCCGGCCATCCGGACAAGCTGTGCGACCAGATTTCTGACACCGTGCTGGACGCCATCCTGACTGAGGACAAGTACGCGCGCGTCGCCTGTGAAACCTGCGCCACCACCGGGCTCATCCTGGTGATGGGGGAAATCACCACCTCCACCTATGTGCCCATCCAGGACATCGCGCGGGGCGTCGCCCTGGACATCGGCTACACCCGCGCCAAGTTTGGTTTTGACGGCCACACCTGCGCCGTATTGACGGCGGTCAACGAGCAGTCCGAGGACATCAGCCGCGGCGTTACCCAGGCGCTGGAAGCCCGGGGCAGCAAAGACCTGCACCAGACAGGCGCCGGGGACCAGGGCATGATGTTTGGCTTTGCCTGCAACGAAACGCCGGAGCACATGCCCCTGCCCATCGCCTTGGCCCACCGCCTGGCGCGCAGGATGGACACCGTGCGCAAAGAAGGCCTCTTCCCCTGGATGCGCCCGGACGGCAAAAGCCAGGTCAGCATAGTGTATGAAAACGGCAAGCCCGTGGCGGTGCGCAACGTGGTTATCTCCACCCAGCATGATGACAGGATCAGCCAGGAGGAAATCCGCGAGGCGATGTTGAGCGCGGTGATTGCCCCGGTTGTGCCGGAGCATCTGCTGAACAAACAGACCGAGTTCCTGGTCAATCCCTCCGGCCGCTTTGTCATCGGCGGCCCGGCGGGGGATTCCGGGCTGACCGGGCGCAAGATCATCGTGGACACCTATGGCGGCTTTGTGCCCCATGGCGGCGGCTGCTTCTCAGGCAAGGACCCCACCAAGGTGGACCGTTCCGCGGCCTACATGGCGCGCTATGCCGCCTTGAACGTGGTAGCCGCCGGCCTGGCGGACCGCTGCCAGGTGGCCCTGGCGTACGCCATTGGCCGCGCGGAGCCGGTCAGCTTCACGGTGGACACCTTTGGCACCGCCAGGGTGGATGACCAGGCGATTGAAAAAGCGCTGCTGTCCGTCATGGATTTCCGGCCCGATGGCATCATCGACAGCCTGGACCTGCGCCGCCCGATTTACCGCCAGACAGCAGCCTACGGCCACTTTGGACGGCCGGACCTGGACCTGCCCTGGGAGAAGGCGGACAAGACGGAGCAACTGCTCAAAGCCATCCGATAAAAACAAGAGCCTGGCCGCGCACTGCACGCCAGGCTCTTTTATAATGCGTTTATCCGCCCAGATAGGCCTTTCTCAAATCTTCATCCTGCAACAAATCACTGCCGGAGCCGGATTTGACCACCCTGCCGGTTTCCAGCACAAAGGCGCGCTTGGCCAGGGACAGCGCCATCTGCGCGTTTTGCTCCACCAGCAAGATGGTGGTGCCTTCCAGGTTGATTTGCTTGATGATGGCAAAGATTTCCTGCACCAGCAGGGGGGAGAGGCCCATGGAGGGCTCGTCCATCATCAGCAGCTTGGGCCGGCCCATCATGGCCCTGCCCATGGCCAGCATCTGTTGTTCGCCGCCAGACAGGGTGCCGGCCAATTGCTTGCGCCGTTCCTTCAACCTGGGAAAGTGGACGAACACTTCCTCAAGGTCACGGTTCATGGCGGCGCGGTCCTTGCGGGTGAAGGCGCCTATCTCCAGGTTTTCCAAGACCGACATGCGGGAAAACACCCTGCGGCCTTCCGGTACCTGAACCAAGCCCATGCCGGACAGCTTGTAGGCGGCCTGTCTGTTGATGTTTTTACCCTCAAATAGAATTTCACCGCCGGAAATCGGCACCAGGCCGGAAACCGCGTTCAGGATGGAGCTTTTGCCGGCGCCGTTGGCGCCGATGAGGGAGACGATCTCTCCGGGTTTGACGTCAAAGCTGATGTCCTTTAAGGTGTGGATCGCGCCGTAGTGCAGGTTCAGGTTCTTTACGTTAAGCATGACGGGCCTCCTCAAGCGGCCTGACCTGTTCCTGGCCCAGGTAGGCCGCGATGACCTCGGGGTTGTTTCTGATTTCAGCGGGCGTCCCCTGGGCGATGATCTTGCCGTAGTTGAGCACATAGATGCGCTCACAAATGCCCATCACCAGCTTCATGTCGTGCTCAATGAGCAAAATGGCCACGGCGAACTGGTCGCGGATCAATTTGATGGTGTTCATCAGCTCCACCGTCTCACTGGGGTTCATGCCGGCTGCCGGTTCGTCCAGCAGCAGCACCTTGGGGTTGGACGCCAGGGCGCGGCAGATTTCCAGCTTTCTTTGCTGGCCATAGGGCAGGGAACCCGCGATGGTGTCCGCCTCATGCTCCATGGAGAACACGCGCAACAGTTCCCGGGCCCGGATGTCAATGCCGCGCTCCTCGCTTAAGCACCGGGAGTTGCGCAGGATGCCGCTGATGGGGGAATACTTCATGCGGGAATGGAAGGCCACCTTGATGTTGTCCAGCGCCGACATGGACTTGAACAGGCGGATGTTCTGGAAGGTGCGGGAGATGCCCTCCTGGTTGATTTCATGGGTCTGCTTGCCCATGATAGGCTTGCCAAGCAGGGTGACCTGGCCTTCCGTTGGCAGGTAGACGCCGGTTAGAAGGTTGAAGAAAGTGGTCTTCCCGGCGCCGTTGGGGCCGATGAGGCCCACAATCTCATCATTCATCAGGTGGATGTTGATGTTGTCCGCGGCCTTCAGCCCGCCAAAGGCAATGCCCAGCTTGCTGGTTTCCAGCACAGGCTTGTCATTCCAGACATCATAGCGCGGCTGGAAGGGCATGCGGGTCTTCTCTCCCTTGCCGCGGAAGACTGTGTGGAAGAAGCGCTCCATGCCTTCCCAGAAGGAGAGCAGGGAAAACTCCTGCGTCCCCAGCAGGCCAGCGGGGCGGAACAGCATCATGATGATCAGCAGCAGGGAATAGATGATGAGCCTGTATTCCGACAGGGCGCGCAGCATCTCCGGCAGCGCCACCAGCACAAAGGAGGCGATGATGGACCCTGTGATGGATCCCATGCCGCCCAGCACCACCATGACCAGGTATTCAATGGACTTGTTGAAGCCAAACTCTTTGGCCACCAGGATGCCGTTTTGATGGGCAAACAGGCCGCCGGCCAGGCCAGCAAAAAAGGCGGCGATGGTGAAGGCCAGCAGTTTGTAGCGCGTGGTCGGGATGCCGGTGGCTTCGGCCGCGATGGCGTTTTCACGGATGGAGATGATGGCGCGGCCATGGCGGGACCGCCCCAGGGTGAAGATGCTGGCGATGACTAATACAGTAATCCAAAAGACGATCGCGAATTGAACGATGTTGGACACCGTCCTATCGGGCGAAAACACACGGGACATGCGCGCGATGCGGGTGAGGCCCGCCGCCCCGCCGGTGATTTGCAGGTTTTCGATGATGACGCGGATGATTTCACCAAAGCCCAGTGTGATGATAGCAAGGTAGTCCCCCTGCAAGCGCAGGGCGGGGATGCCAATCAGCATGCCAAACAGGGCCGCGGCCAGGCCGCCCAGCAGCAGCGCGATGGGCAGGGACAGCCCGATGTCCATGGCGACATTCTTGGTAAAGATGGCCGACACATAGCCGCCGATGGCCATAAAGCCGGCGTGGCCCAGGGCCAGCTGGCCCAAAAGGCCTGTGGTGACATTCAAACTGGCCGTCATGATGATGGTGATCAGCACCGTCACCAGGATGTTGGACAGGTAGTTGCTCAGCATGCCGCTGGCCATCAGGATGGTGACCAGCAAAAACAGGGAAATCAGGGCCAGGAAGTTGAGCAGGATGGCTTTTGTCTTCTTGTTCATGCTTACACCTTCTCCCGGGTCTGTTTGCCCAGCAGGCCAGTCGGCTTCACCAGCAGCACGACGATGAGGATGCCATACACCACCGCGTCGCTTAACTGGGTGGAGATATAGGCCTTGGTCAGGCTTTCGGCGATGCCCATCACCACACCGCCCAGCATGGCGCCGGGGATGATGCCAATGCCGCCCAGCACCGCCGCGATGAAGGCCTTCAGCCCAGGGAGGGAGCCCATCGTGGGGGAGACGGCAGGGTAGGCCATCACATACAAAAAGGCGCCGATGCCCGCCAGCGCGCAGCCGATGGCAAAGGTGAGGGTGATGGTGTTGTTGACGTTGATGCCCATCAGCTGCGCGGTGTTGTAGTCCTCACTGGCCGCGCGCATGGCCTTGCCGGCCTTGCTGGTTTTGATAAAGGTCTGCAGCAGCAGCATCAGCACCAGGGACACCACGATGGTAAGCGCCGTGACAAAGCTGATTTGTATGCCCGCGAAGCGCAGCGGGGGAATGGAGAAGATGGTGGGGAAGGGCCTGGACGCCGCGCCAAAGACCAACAGGGCGGTGTTCTGCAGCAGCATAGACACCCCAATGGCTGTAATCAAAGAAGAGATGCGCGGGGAGGAGCGCAGGGGCTTGTAGGCGACGCGCTCAATGGTGACACCAAAGATTACGCAGACCAAAATGGTCAGAAGCAAGGCGACCACGGGGGGCACATTCAGTGACACCAGGGTGATGACCGCGGTGTAGGCCCCAACCATGATGATGTCACCATGGGCAAAATTGATCAGCTTGACGATGCCATACACCATCGTATAGCCCAGGGCAATCAGGGCATAGATGATGCCGACATGTAGTCCATTGATGAGTTGGCTGAAAAACAGGGTCATTGCACTACCTCATAGCCGGAAGATTACTCCAAACGAGTATAACAAAATAATCTTTGGGCTGTATACAGAAATATGGGGAGGATGGCTCCTCCCCACAGTCGGACGAAATGAAGTTTACGGATCAACCTGGGTCAGGTACTGCTTGTTGCCCTCAGCGTCAAAGGTGAGCAGGAAGGCGCTCTTGATGGGGTCGTTGTGGTCATCAAAGGTGATTTTGCCGGAGACGGCGGTCAGGTCAGTCGCCTTGATGGCGTCAACGATGGCTTGCTTCTCGGTGCTGCCGGCTTTTTCAATGGCGCTCAGCAGGACGACTGCCGCGTCATACCCGGTGGCGGAGAAGGAAATAGTGGGCATTTTGCCGTACTCCGCCTGGAAGGCGGCGACAAAATCCTTGGCCATCTGGCTGTCCGCGTCGGTTGAGAAGTGGTCGGTGTACACCAGGTTAGCCAGCAGGGACTTGTCAGCGACATAGTCCACGATGTCAGAGATGCCGTCCGCGCCGTAGAACTTCACGTTTAAGCCCAGCTCGTTGGCCTGCGCCAAAATCATGGCGGCGTCCGCACCGTAATAGGGCAGGAAGACCGCTTCGGGGCTGGCATTCATGATGGTGGTCAGCTGGGTTTTGTAGTCCTTGTCGCCATAGGCCGCGGATTCGGCCGCGATGATTTCAACGCCCAGTTCCTCGCTCCTGGCTTTGAAGGCATCATACAGGCCTTTGGAATACTCCGTCGCGTTGTCATACAGCACGGCGACCTTTTTGGAGCCCTGGTCCGCCATGTACTTGGCGATGGCGTTGCCCTGGAAGGGGTCCAGGAAGCAGGTGCGGAAAACGTTGGGGCGGTCGGTGGTCACATCATACGCGGTAGCGGACGGTGAAATCTGCGGCATGCCGTCTTCCGCGGACACCTCGGCCAGGGCCTTGGATTCGCCGGACAATACGCCGCCGATGAGGCCAACGACTTCTTCAGACAGCTTGTCATAAGCCAGAATGGCTTTGGACGCCTGGGCTTCGGTGTCTTCCCACAGCACTTCAACCTGCTTGCCCAGAATGCCGCCCTTTTCATTGACCTGCTTGACATACAGGTCCACGCCTTCCTTTACGGCAAGGCCATACAGTGCGTAGTCGCCAGACAGGACGCCAATCCCGCCGATCTTAATGACATCCTCCGCCATAACCGGAACAACTGCGGATAGGATCAGAGCGAGAGCAACCAACATAGTGACGATAGAGCGCTTTTTCATGACATCCTGACCTCCTTTTTAGTACGCGACTTGCGCGAATATGCAAGCCATACTACATTTTAATGAGAGTTTATACAAGTATGGACCCTGTTTTTCAATTGTTTTTGACATATCATGCATGAAGTGAGATGAATAAATACATTCTTGACATCCCTGGTCCTGCATGAATACACTGGATAAAGCGAATTCCCAAAGAGGAGCACCATGGACAAGTATTGCGTCACCGCGAAACAGGCGGCATCCTTGCAGAGCATCCTAAAGCGAGAGCTGCCCCTGCTACCGGAGATTGCCATCCGGCAAGCCTTAAAAAAACGCGATGTCCGCGTCAACGGCACGCGCGTGAACACCAATGTCATGCTGAACATCGGGGATGAAGTGGTCCTGTTCACAGCGCATCCCATGAAGGAAGTGCCCGTGATTTATCAGGATGAGGAAGTCCTCATCATCAACAAGCCGGCGGGGCTGAACTCTGATGAGCATGAGGCGACCTCCTTCAGCGTCCTGGACTGGGTCAAGCTGCACCATCCAACAGATGAAGACCCGTCCCTGGTCCATCGCCTGGACAACCAGACCAGCGGATTGATGATCATAGCCCGGAATGAGAAGGCACGAATAGCGCTGGAGGATGATTTCCGCCTTGGACGGGTGATAAAGCAGTATACAGCGCTTGTTGCTGGCTCACCGCGCCCGGAAAAGGCCGTCATGACAGCCTGGCTGGTCAAGGACGCGGGCAATGCCCGGGTTTCCATCCATCAAAAAGAACTGCCCGCAGGCAGGAAAATCATCACGGAGTATGATACGATACAAAGCGGCGCTGTTTCCCGGCTGCTGGTCACGCTGCACACCGGCAGAACACACCAGATCCGCGCCCACCTGGCTTTCCTTGGCCACCCCGTTTTGGGGGATGAGGTCTACGGAAGCCGGGAGGTGAACCGAAACACAAGCGCCAAAGGCTTGCAGCTGTGCGCCACAGGGCTGTCTTTTCATCCAGGCTGCGGCTTGCAGCAGCTGCAAGGCAAACGCTTTGAAATTGCACCACCATTTTGACAGGAGATTGCCCCATGAACCGTGACATCCGCCTGATCGCCTCCGACCTGGACGGAACCCTGCTCACAAGCCGGGGTGAAATCACCCCCGACACCATCAAGGCCATTAAAAAAGCCCAGGACAAGGGCATCATCTTCGCAATCTGCACCGGCCGTTTCCCTGAGAACGCCGCCCAGATCATGATCAACGCCGGGATTGAATGCCCCATCATCAGCCTCAATGGCGCGGTGGTGGAGACCAGCCCCAATGGTAAGCGGCTGCTGGAGGTTTTTTTACAAAAAGACGCCCAGCAAGCGGTGTTTGACACGCTGGAAGGCATGGGGGAAGGCTACTACATGTTTGGCAAGGCCACGGTGGACAGCCGCCGGGATTATCCCCGCCACATCTCCGAAGTGAACGCTAAACAGCTCAAGATTTTGCAAAAGCGCGTCCGCTACCGCTATGGCCTGGAAGCCTGCCAGGGCGCGGTTCAACACCCCCTGCACAAATTCTTTGTCTACCGCAGCGAGCAAGGCCACAGCCTGGAGGAAATCAACGCCGCCCTGTCACGCATTGATGGGATTGAGATCACCCAATCCTCCAGCCGCAACCTGGAAGTCATGCCCGTTGAGGCGGACAAGGGCAAGGGATTGAAAGCGCTGGCGGAGCACTTTGGCATCACCCGCGAACAGACCATGTCCCTGGGCGACCAGCTCAATGACCTGCCCATGATCAAGGCGGCAGGCTTTGGCGTGGCGATGGGCAACGCGGTGCCCGACGTCCAGCAGCATGCCGATGCCGTCACTGACAGCAACAACGACGATGGTGTCGCCAAGGCGATTATGAAATATTGTTTGAACGGTTAATTACTCTTCCGGTTGCGGGCTAACCGCCCACTGGTGATAAAAGAGGTCTGACAGGTCCATGGCGGCAATGCAGTCTGTGAGGCTGGTCAGCTCCTTTTCAATTGCAGCGGCATCCTTTTCCCGGACAATGAGGTTCAGGGTTACCTGGTCCGTAAACTCCTTCGCGACCTCACAGACCGGCATTTTCTCAATGTGATAATTCACTTTTTCCCAGCAGGCATAGGGGATGACGGCAGTCAGCCGCAGGCTGGTTTCCGCGGTGACGATGCCCGCTGTTTTCACCGCCGCCGCGGCGGACCCGCTGTAGGCGCGGGTCAATCCGCCGGCGCCCAGCAAAACGCCGCCGAAGTACCGGGTGACAACGGCGGCGCAATTGACCAGATGATTTTTCTTTAGTACCTCAAGGATGGGGATGCCCGCGGTGCCCTGGGGCTCGCCGTCATCCTGATAGCGCATCGTGCCGGCATTGGCGCCGATGATGTAGGCGAAGCAATTGTGGCTGGCGGTCTTGTGCTGGTCTTTCACGGATTTGATGAAGGCCAGCGCTTCTTCCTCGGTCTCTACCGGCATCGCCTGGCCGATGAATCGGCTTTTCTTGATGATTTGCTCATCAAGGCCGTGTTTGCCCAGGGTGTAATATCCGCCTTGCAGGCTCATCGCTTGAGGATGACGCGGCAGTAGTTCTTCTTGCCGCGCCGCAGCAGCAGGCCGTCCGTCGGGAAATCCTCCGCGTTCAAGCGCAATTCGGTATCTTCCACCTTGCTGTCGTTCATCACAATCGCGCCCTGCTCCACCATTTTGCGCGCCTGGCTGCGGCTGGTGCACAGCCCGCACAGGAAGAGGATGCTGGTTAGGCGGCTGTCTTCTTCCAGCAAGGCCAGGGGCAATTCATAGGTAGGCACCTCGTCCATGTTGCCCGCGCCGGAGAACAGGGCGGCGGAAGCCTGCTGCGCCTTCTGGGCTTCTTCCTCGCCATGGACCAGCTTGGTGGTCTCATACGCCAGGGTGGCTTTGGCCTCGTTGATGGCGGCGCCTTCCAGCGCGCCCAGGCGGCGCACCTCGTCCATGGGCAGGAAGGTCAGCATGGCCAGGGTCTTTTCAACATCGGCATCGGCGATGTTGCGCCAATATTGATAGAATTCATAGGGGGAGCACAGCTCGGCGTCCAGCCAGAGCGCGCCGCGCTCGGTCTTGCCCATCTTCTGGCCTTCGGAGTTCATCAGCAGGCTCATCGTCAGCGCGAAAGCGGCCTCGCCCTCCTTGCGGCGGATGAGGTCAGCGCCGGCCAGAATGTTGCTCCACTGGTCGTCCCCGCCCATCTGCAGCCGGCAGCCATGGCGGCGGAACAGCTCCAAAAAGTCATAGGCCTGCATGATCATGTAGTTGAACTCAAGGAAGGTGAGCCCCTTTTCCATGCGCAGGCGGTAGGCTTCCGCCGTCAGCATGCGGTTGACGGAAAACAGCGGGCCGATTTCCCGCAGGAAAGGCAGATATTTGAGCGGCGTCAGCCAGTCCGCATTGTTGACCATCAGCGCTTTGCCGTCCTCAAAGCTGATGAAGCGCGCCAATTGTTCCTTGATCTTTTCCGCGTTGTAGGCAATGGTGTCCAGCGACATCATCTTGCGCAGCTCGGTTTTCCCGGAAGGGTCCGCCACCTGAACGGTGCCCCCGCCCACCAGCGCGATGGGCTTGTGCCCGGCCTGCTGCATGTGGCGCATGGCGATGACCGGCACAAAGTGCCCAAAATGGAGGCTGGCGGCCGTGGGGTCAAAGCCCACGTAAAAAGTGGTCGGCTCCTTTTCCAGCTGCTTGTATAACTCATCCTCAAAGGTGATTTGCGCCAGCAGGCCGCGTTCCTTCAAGGTGTCAAGAATGTGCATGATGTGCCTCCCAATCGTTCATTCTGCCAAGGATTTCAATCGATTATAGGATCCTTGAGCCTGTGCTGTCAAGGAAAGCGGAGGGATGGCGCATTTGGTGGATAGCTTTGTCAAATTGCTTGTAAACCGATTGAATCCGTGGTACTATTCATTGGTACGATTGTATTGACGAAGAAAGAAGGGCTTAACGAAGAAGTGGGGGTTGCAGATGGCATGAAGCGGGGCTTGTTTGCCCTCGCCAATTGCATGCGCACTGCAGCAAGTCCCGCTTTTTGTATTGAAGGGGAACACCATGGCAAAGAAAACCAGACCCATTGAATACGCTGAGGCAATCAGTGAAAAGACCGCGCAGTCAATGGGCTTTGAACACCTGGAAACCGTATTTGACAAGGAGCCTGCCGGGGTCTACCTGCGCATCCACCTGGACAAGCCCGGCGGCATCACGCTGGATGACTGTGAGGTTTTTCACAAGGCTGTGCAGCCGCTGCTTGAACAGGTTGACTACGACTTTTTGGAGGTATGTTCCGCGGGCCTGGACCGGCCTATCAAAACTGAGCGGGACGCCCGGAAGGCAGCGGGGCATGAGGTGGAAATCAAGCTGTTCAAGCCCCGTGATGGCAGCAAGGAATACAACGGCATCCTGAGCAAGCTTGAGAACGACACCTTTTATCTGCAGACCGCGCAAGGCGAACTCACCTTCCCTAGGAAAGAAGTCGCGCTGGCAAGACGAACCATCGACCTGAGCGTCCTGGACCAAGCCCAGACGCAAACCGAGGAGGAAACACAATGAACGAGCAAAAAGTTGACCTGATTGAAGCCATCTCCATGCTGGCGCGCGAAAAGGACATGAATGAAGAGGTGTTGGTGGACACCATTGAAGAGGCGCTGAAGGCAGCCTACCGCCGCAGCAACCGCCAGGCAGGCGCCGCTGTCACCAACCTGGCGGTGCACTTGACCCGCAAGGACGGCGCCCGTGTCTACCTGCGCAAGGTAGTGGCCGACGTCGTGGAAGAGCCGGAGCTGCAGATCTCCCTGGAGGACGCCCTGGAAATCGGCCCCAACTTCCATGTGGGCGACATCGTGGAAATCGACGTCACGCCGGACAACTTCGGCCGCGTCGCCGCGCAGACCGCCAAGCAGATGCTGGTGCAGAAAATCCGCGAATCCGAGCGCGGCAAAATCTATGATGAGTACATCGAAAAAGAAAATGAAATCCTCACCGGCATCGTCCAGCGTGTGGAGCCCAAGGCCGCCTACCTGGAGCTGGGCCGCACCGAAGGCATCATGGAAAGCAGTGAGTTCATCCCCGGGGAGAGCTACCGCGACGGCGAGCACATCAAGGTCTACGTCCTGAAAGTCCGCCGCTCGGGCACTGAATTCCAGCGCGCCCCGCAGGTCTATGTCAGCCGCATCCACCCGGGCCTGGTCAAGCGCCTTTTTGAAATGGAAGTGCCGGAAATCGCCACCGGTGTGGTGCAGATTCGCTCCATCGCCCGTGAAGCCGGCAGCCGCACCAAAATCGCGGTCTACTCCATGGATCCGATGATCGATCCGGTCGGCGCCTGCGTTGGCCCCCGTGGTTCCCGTGTGGAAAAGGTGGTCAACGAGCTGCGCAACGAGAAAATCGACATCATCAAGTGGTCTCCGGACCCGGCGGAGTTTGTGGCCAACGCGCTCAACCCCGCCCACGTGGTCAGCGTGTTCATCTCAGAAGAAGAGAAAATCTGCCGCGTGGTGGTCCCGGACATGCAGCTGTCCCTGGCCATTGGCAAAGAAGGCCAAAACGCGCGCCTGGCCGCCAAGCTCACCAGCTGGAAGATTGACATCAAATCCCAGAGCCAGTTTGACGAGTTGATGCAGCAGCAGGTGATGCGCGAGCAAAGCCTGCTCGACCAGGAGTACAATGAAGAAGGCGACGGCCTTCCCTACCAGGAGTAACAGGAGCGTTTGATGGCCAAGAAAATCCCGCTGCGCATGTGCGTTGGCTGCAGGGAGATGAAGCCCAAAAAGGACTTGCTGCGCGTCGTGCGCACGCCGGAGGACGACATCCTGATTGATTTCACAGGAAAGAAATCTGGCAGGGGGGCTTACATCTGCCCGGACGCCAACTGCCTGGGGCGCGCCATCAAGCAAAAGCAGCTGGACCGGGCTCTGGAGCGCGGCATCTCCCCGGACATCACCCAGCAACTGCAAGCGCAGATCGCCCATGCAAAACCCAAGGAAGATCCGCATGGAAGCTGAGAAGCTGGCTGGTCTTCTGGGGCTGGCCTTCCGGGCGGGGCACTTGGTGCCTGGGGCTGAAATGAGCCTCAAGCTCATCCGCGACAAGAAAGCCCAGGTAGCACTCCTTGAGCCTCAAGCAAGCGCCAATACCCTGAAAAAGATGCGCGATGCTTGCAATCATTACGGCATACAGGTTATGCTTTTGGATGCGGGCATCCTGGGCAAGGCCTGCGGGCGGCCGGGAATGGCCGCGGCGGCTGTGAAAACGGGCAGTTTTGCCCGGCAGCTGATCACAATGAACACCAATGACGTAGCTGATAACGCGGCTGCGCAATGATTTTGGAGGACTAAGCCTTAATGTCAAAAGTCGGTCTCAAAGACACCATCAAGGATCTCAATCAGAAGGCAGGCGTCATTCTCTCAGAAACTGAGCGGGTGAAACGCAATGCTGACATCATGCTGCAAATGCTGCGCCAGCAGGAATCGGTCTTCCTTCGCCAGGAGGAAGAAGAGCGCCAGCGCCAGCGCCATGAGCAACAGCAGCAGCTGATGCAGGCACAGACCAAGGCCTGGACGATGCCTGACGAAGACGAGCAGGCGATTCTTGATGCTGCTGCCCAACAGGCAAAGCAGGAGGCAGTGGAAGAGCCGGTGAGCGCGCCGGTGGCACAGCCTGAAACCAAGCTTGAGCCCGTACCCGAAGTCAAGGCAGTGGAAGAAAAGGCTGCAGAACAGCCGGTTGCCGCGCAGGAGGCCGCTCCCGCGCAGCCAGTCGAAAAGCCTGCCGAAGCGGAGAAGCCTGTTGAAGCACCGGTTGTCCAGCCAGTGGCCGCGCAGCCTGTGGTTGAAAAGCCCGCCGCCGCGCCCGCAGCCCCCGTCGCGCCTGCGGCAGGCGGCATCCAGGGACGCTTTGCGACCGGTCAAGCCCAGCCCGGCGCGCCGCGCCAATATGGCCGCCCGGCGCCTGGTTCGCCCCAGTACGGCCGCCCGGCGCCCGGCGCCCAGCAGCAATATGGCCGTCCGGCACCCGGCGCGCAGCAATATGGCCGCCCGGCGCCCGGTGCCCAGCAGTATGGCCGCCCAGCGCCCGGCGCCCAGCAGTATGGCCGCCCGGCACCCGGTGCCCAACAGTTCGGCCGTCCGGCCCCCGCGGCAGGCGGCAGGCCCGGCGCCCCCATGGGCAGGCCTGGCCAGGCAAGGCCCGCAGCGGTCCGTCCGAGCGGGGATGAGTTGGCCATCCCCATGGAAAAAGACCGGGTCAGCAATTATGACCCCAACAAGAAAAACTACGTCCGCAAGCCGGATCCCGAGCATGTCAGCAAGCAGCGCAAGCAAAGCGTCCGCAAGTCCCAGCCCTTTAGGATGGATGATGATGTGGTGCGCGGCGGCAAGCGCGCGCGCTCAAGGAAGCCTTCCGCCCAGCAAATGATGGCGCCCATCAAAATTGAGACAGCGTACATGACCCAGGAAACCATCACCGTCAAGGACCTGACCGAGCGCATCGGCAAGCCCGCGGGTGAAATCCTGAAAAAATTGCTGCTCCTTGGCAACATGGCCACCATCAACAGCGAGCTGGACTACGATACAGCGTCCCTGGTCTGCTCAGAATTCGGTGTAGAACTCATCAAGCGCCTGGGCCGCACCGCGGAAGACCAGATGATTGAGACCGCCGATGAAATCGACGACGCGTCCGAGCTGCAGCCTCGCCCGCCGGTCATCACCATCATGGGCCACGTTGACCACGGCAAGACATCCCTGCTGGACTACATCCGTGACGCCCACGTCACCCGCGGGGAAGCCGGCGGCATCACCCAGCACATCGGCGCCTACACTGTCAACCTCAACGGCCAGACCATCACCTTCCTGGACACCCCGGGCCACGAGGCCTTTACCGCCATGCGCGCCCGCGGCGCCCAGTCCACGGACATCGCGGTGCTGGTGGTCGCGGCGGATGACGGCGTCATGCCCCAGACCGTGGAAGCCATCAACCACGCCAAGGCCGCCGGCGTGCCCATCATCGTCGCCATCAACAAGATGGACAAGCCCGAAGCCAACCCCGAGCGCATCAAACAGGATCTGACCGCGTACAACATGGTGCCGGAGGACTGGGGCGGTGACACCATCATGGTGCCCGTCTCCGCCAAGACCGGTGAAGGCGTGGATACCCTGCTTGAAATGATTCTGCTGCAGGCCGAAGTCCTGCAGCTGCAGGCCAACCCCAACCGCCTGGCGCGCGGCATCATCATCGAAGCCAAGCTGGACAAGAGCCGTGGCTCACTGGCCACCGTGCTGCTCAAAAACGGCACCCTGCGCGTCGGCGACAACATCATCGCCGGCATGGCAGCTGGCCGCGTCCGCGCCCTGCTTAATGACCGCGGTGAAAACGTCCGTGAAGCCGGCCCCGCCATGCCTGTAGAAATCTCCGGCTTTGACACCGTGCCACAGGCCGGTGATGAGATGATCGCTGTCAGCGATGACAAGCTGGTCCGCCAGGTCGCCAAGGAGCGCGAGGACCGCCTCAAGGAGCAGCGTGTCGCCGCCTCCTCCGCTGTCACGCTGGACACCTTGTTCGCAAACATCAAGGAAGGCGAGCAGCTCACGCTGAACATCCTCATCAAGGCAGACGTCCAGGGCTCCGCCGAGGCCGTGCGCCAGTCGCTTGAAAAACTCAACACCGACCAGGTGAAGATCAATGTCCTGCACTCAGGCGTCGGCGCGATCACCAAGGACGACGTCAACCTGGCGGCCACCGCCAATGCCATCATCATTGGCTTCAACATCCGCCCGGACAACAACGCGCGCGAAGTGGCAGCCAAGGAAAACATCGACATCCGCCTCTACCGCGTCATCTACCAGGCCATCGAGGACATTGAGAAGGCCATGAAGGGCATGCTGGCGCCGGAGTTCAAGGAAGTCATCCTGGGCCATGCTGAGGTGCGCAACGTGTTCAAGATCACGGGTTCTGGCACCATCGCCGGCTGCTATGTGACCGACGGCAAGATGCAGCGCAACCAGCCTGTCCGCCTGCTGCGTGACAACGTGGTCATCTTTGAGGGCAAGCTGTCCTCCCTGCGCCGCTTCAAGGACGATGTGCGTGAGGTGGCCTCCGGCTATGAATGCGGCATCGGCCTTGAAAACTACAATGATATCAAAGACAAAGACGTCATCGAATGCTTCATGATGGAAGAGATCGAGCGTTAAGGAGTACACGTGGCACAATACCGGCAAAACCGGATTGCAGAGGAGATCAAAAAGAACCTCGATAAAATCATCCGGGAAGAACTCAATGACCCGCGGCTGAAAAGCGGTACCTTCAGCATCACGCGCGTGGAGCCAACAAAAGACCTGCGCAGCGCCAAAGTCTATATCAGCGTTTTGGAAGAAGACAAGCTGGAGGATATGGTCAAGGCGCTCAAGGGGGCGGCGGGCTTGCTGCGCCATGCACTGGGCAACATGCTCACCATCCGCTACACGCCCGAACTGCACTTTGTAGGGGACAGAAACATCGCCTACGGCCTGCACATCGCGGGGGTTTTAAAGCAAGTGCTGGGTGATGAGGAACAAAGGCGCAACGATGAAGACAATCAGCCTGAGTGAAACCGCAGGCCTGCTCAATCATGCGCAGCGCCTGGTCCTGTGCACCCACCTGCAACCCGATGGTGACGCCATCGGGTCCTTGCTTGCCGCCACCTGGCTGTTAAAAAACGTCGGCAAGGATGTTACGCCCATCTGCCATGACCCGGTGCCGCAGAACCTGCGCATTTTGCCTGGCTGGGAGTTGGTGAAGTCGCCCGCGGAAGTCAGCGGTCAGGCCTTTGACCTGTTTGTGTCCATGGACGCCTCTGACATGGAGCGCCTGGGGGACGCCAGGCCGCTCTTTCAAGCCAGCCCGGAGACGTTGGTGATTGACCACCACACCTCCAACACCTTGTTTGGCAAGTACAATTATGTCGACGCCAAGGTTGCCGCCACCGGGAACCTGGTATTTCGCCTGTACCAGGAGATGCTGGTGGATTTGACGCCGGACAGCGCCGCCTGCCTGTACACAGCGGTTTCCACCGATACCGGCAACTTCAGTTTCGGCCAGATGGACGCGGAGTTTTTTGACCAGGTGAGCGCGTTGATGCGCGCTGGCCTGGACATTGTCACCTATTCAAGAGCGCTCCACCTGACCAAGGAACTCAACTTTATC
This sequence comes from Clostridiales bacterium, assembly GCA_012521895.1. Taxonomy (GTDB): domain Bacteria; phylum Bacillota; class Clostridia; order Christensenellales; family Aristaeellaceae; genus UBA6115. Next base: position 27,221 of record JAAYLK010000035.1, on the reverse strand, counting down.
AAGCTGCTTGGACGGGCCCTAAACTCGCTGACTTTTTACAGCGAAGGCAAGCTGACCAGCATGATGCTGCGGAAGGAGGACTTCGCTCAGACCGGCGCCAGCCACGAACAGACCGAAGGCCTGGTCAACTATGCCCTGAATATCATCGGGGTCAAGATGTGCTTTCTCGCCAGTGAAGTGACTGAAAAACAGACCAAGTTCAGTTTTCGCGCCCTGACACCCTACAAGGTATCCGACATCGCAAAGGAATTTGGCGGCGGCGGCCACCTGCTTGCGGCCGGCTGCACCATGGACGAGCCCTTTGACCAGGCCGTGCCCAGGGTTTTGTCCCGGATGCAGCAGGAAGCGAGCAAATGAACGGGGTCATCAATTTTTACAAACCGCCTGGCATGTCCTCTGCCCAGGCGGTTGCTTTCATCAAGCGGCTGACAAAATCAAAAGCGGGGCATGCCGGAACGCTTGATCCCGAAGCGGCCGGTGTGCTGCCCATCCTGCTTGGCAGGGCCACCCGCATCAACGACTACCTGATGGATGCCAAAAAGCAGTACCTGGCGGAAGTCGCCTTTGGCACGGCGACGGATACGCAGGACGCCCATGGGAAAGTCATTCAAAAAGGCGGCAACTTTCCAAGTGAGCGAGGCTTGATTGATGCGCTTGCTCATTTCAAAGGCATCATGCGGCAGTTGCCTCCTCAGTACTCAGCCTTGAAAGTGCAGGGGAAGAACGCGTACGCGCTTGCGCGGGAAGGCATTGAAGTCGCGCTGGAGCCCCGTGACGCTGAGTTCATCAGTGTGGACCTGGTACGTATGCTGCCAAACCACAGCGCCCTCATTCGCGTGCGCTGCGGCAAGGGAGTCTACATCAGGACGCTGTGCCATGACCTGGGCGTGATGCTGGGCTGCCCCGCCCACATGCGCTTCCTCCTGCGCGAGGAGAGCAGCGGGCTGACAATCAACAACGCGGTCACCATGGATGAGTTGAAGAAGTGGGCCCATGGTGGATTAAACACCCAGGATTCGCTCCTGACTCCCATGGGCCAGGCCTTGTCGTTCATGCCGGCCTTGCAAGTGCCAGAAACCCTTGAAAAACCGGCAATCAACGGTGTTGCCTTGATGGCCGAGGCCATTCCGGGCAGCGAGGGCATCGCGAACCAAACCAAAGTTTGTTTGTATTTGAGAGAAGATTTACTCGGTATCTATACAAAAACTGACGATGCCTTCAAGGTGGCGGCCCTGCTGGCACCGGCGAACGAAAACGGATAGAATTTTAGGTTATTTCGTACCCACAACCGCGCCATTTCTTGACAGTTGCAGGCTAAGACTGTACTATCAAACAGAACAAAACGATGGGGGAAGCATCCTTGGATCAATTTGATTTGGAACATGTGGAATTAAACAAACCCATCCGCGAAACCACGTATGAGACGCTCAAGCACGCGATCATCATGGGCGATATCCCTGCCGGTTCAAGGCTGATTGAAACCGTGTACGCGGAGTCCCTGCACATCTCCAGAACGCCCTTGCGGGAAGCCTTCCGCAAGCTGGAACTGGATGGGCTGGTGGAGTACATCGAGCGCCGCGGTGTTGTGGTGCGCGCGTTTACGATTGAAGACATCGAGGAAACTTTCACCATCCGCAATGCCCTGATGATGCTGATCATTCCCTCTATCTTTGAAAATGTCAACGAAACCCACCTGGAGCAACTGCGGCAGATCCTTGCCGCGATGGACATCAGCCACCAGGCCCAAAACGCCGAGGAGTTGGCCAGGTACAACCGTGAGTTCCACGGCACAATCGAAAGAATCTCCGATAAAAAGCGCATCCTGCGCGTCATTGACAGCCAGGAGGAATACATCATCCGCTTCTCCCACATCGCCATTGCCAGCATTGTGCGCCGTTCCAATGCGCATCAGGAGCATTATGAGCTGCTGCGGATGCTGGAAAACGGCGAGCAGGAGGCGTTTGCGGAATTAATGGCCAGCCACCTCAACGAGAGCAAGCTGCCCTGCCTGTCCGCGGTCTCCCTGCGGCGCGGCCAGCCAATCGAACCATAGGTAGTGTCGGAGGCTGGACATGCTGCCGAAGAAATAATTGAACATTGATGAGGAGGAACCATGAACGATATCCAGATCGCGCAAGCCGCCAAACTTCAACCCATCGTTGACATCGCGAAGAAAGCCGGGATCCCCGAATCTGCCCTGATGACCTATGGCCGGCACATCGCCAAGGTCAATCCGGTGCACCTGCGTGACCTGCCCAGGAAGGGCAAATTGATCCTGGTCAGCGCGATTACGCCCACCACAGCCGGCGAAGGGAAGACCACGGTCTCCATCAGCCTGGCGGATGGGCTGTCAGCCATTGGGAAGAATGCCATGCTGGCCTTGCGTGAACCGTCCATGGGCCCGGTGTTTGGCATGAAGGGCGGCGCGACCGGCGGCGGCCATGCCCAGGTGCTGCCGATGGAGAACATCAACCTGCACTTCACCGGTGACTTCCACGCCATCTCCTCCGCCAACAACCTGCTGTGTGCCATGGTGGACAACCACATCCAGCAAGGCAACCAACTGAACATTGACGAGCGCCAGGTGCGCGTGCGCCGCTGCATGGACATGAACGACCGCCAGTTGCGCAGCATCGTGGACGGCCTGGGCGGCACGGGCAACGGTGTCCCGCGCGAGGATGGCTTTGACATCACCGCGGCCAGCGAGGTCATGGCCTCCTTCTGCATGGCGGCTGACTTAAACGACCTGAAAGCCCGCTTGGGGAACATCGTGGTTGCCCGCAACAAGGAAGGCAAGAACATCGTCGCCAGCCAGATTGGCGCCCAGGGCGCGATGGCGGCCCTGCTCCGGGATGCCATGATGCCCAACCTGGTCCAGACCCTGGACCAGACCCCGGCACTGATTCACGGCGGCCCCTTTGCCAACATCGCCCACGGCTGCAACTCCATCTCCGCCACCAGCCTGGCCCTGCAACTGGCTGACTACGTGGTCACCGAAGCTGGCTTTGGCGCCGACCTGGGCGCTGAAAAGTTCATCGACATCAAGTGCCGCGCCAGCGGGCTGAAGCCCGAGGCGGTGGTGCTGGTCGCCACCATCCGCGCGCTGAAGCACCACGGCGGCGTGCAAAAGGCGGACCTGAACGCTGAGAACATCCCCGCCTTGAAAGAAGGCCTCACCAACCTCATTGCCCACGTGCGCAATGTCAAGCAGGTATGGAACCTGCCCGTCGTGGTCGCCATCAACCACTTTGTCAGCGACACCCAGGGCGAGATTGACACCCTGCAGGCGGCCATGAAGGAAGAGGACGTGGTCTGCGCCTTCAGCGATGGCTGGGCCCACGGCGGCCAGGGCACCAAGGAGCTTGCCCAGGTCGTGGTTGACCTGATTGAACGCACTGGCGGCAGCGAGCTGAAGTTCACCTACGAATCCGAGCTGCCCCTGGACAAGAAAATCGAAGCCATCGCCAAGAAAGTCTACCACGCCGGCAGCGTCACCTTCACCGCCCAGGCGCGGAAAATCCTGGGCCAGCTGACAGAGGACGGCTTTGGCCACTACCCTGTCTGCATCGCCAAGACCCAGTATTCCTTCAGCGACAATCCTAAGCTGCTGGGCGCGCCCTCGGGATTTGAGCTCACCATCCGCGATGTCCGCCTGTCCGGCGGCGCCGGCTTTGTGGTCGCCTTCGCCGGCGACATCATCGCTATGCCCGGCCTGCCCAAGCAGCCGGCGGCCCTGAACATCGATGTGGACAACGACGGAGTCATCAGCGGTGTCTTTTAAGGAGAACAATGAACGGAACACATAAGCGCGTCCTGGACCTGCTCAACGAAGACTGCCGCATCCCGCTTGAAAAAATGGCAGTGATGTTGGGCATGGAGATGGCAGAGGTGGCGTCAGCCATTGATGAACTGGAAAAGGAGGGCGTCATCCTCTGCTACCGCCCTGTAGTCAACTGGGACAAGGCTGAGCGCAATGTGGTTGAAGCCATGATTGAGGTCAAGGTAATGCCCCAGCGGGAGTTTGGCTTTGACGCCATCGCCAAGCGCATCAACAGCTTTGAGGAAGTGCGCAGCCTCTACCTGATGAGCGGCACCTATGACCTCCTGATCCAGGTGTCCGCGCCCACCCTCAAGGAATTGGCTTATTTCGTCTCCGAACGTTTAAGCCCCCTGGAAACTGTCACCGGCACCTCCACCAGCTTTGTCCTCAAGCGCTACAAGCAGGACGGCATCGTGATTGATGTGCCCGAAGAAGACAAAAGGCTGAGTGTCTCCCCATGAGCGCCCATTTTATCAACCCTGCCATCAGCGCAGTGCCCCCAAGCGCCATCCGGCGCTTCTTTGATATCGCGGGCACCATGAAGGACGCCATCTCTTTAGGGGTTGGCGAGCCCGACTTTGTGACCCCCTTTCCGGTGCGCAACACCGCCATTGACAGCCTGCTGGACGGAGAAACCCAGTACACTGCCAACTCTGGCCTGCTGCCGCTGCGCAATGAGATTGCCTACTACCTCAACAACCGCTTTGATGTGGCTTATGACCCAAACAGCGAGGTGCTGGTCACGGTCGGCGCCAGTGAGGCGATTGACCTGGCCTTGCGCGTCCTGCTGCGTCCGGGGGATGAGGTGCTTATTCCGGAGCCCTGCTACATCAGCTACCGCGCCTGCGCCCTGTTCGCGGGCGGTGTGCCGGTGGATGTCCCCACCCGGGCGGAGAACGACTTTCAACTGCAAGCCCAGGACCTGGAAGCCTGCATCACGGACAAAAGCCGGGTTCTGGTCTTGAGCTACCCCAGCAACCCCACCGGCGCGGTGCTGCCGCTTGAGCGCTTGAAAGCAATCGCCGAAGTCGCCATCAAGCATGATTTGTTTGTGGTGTGTGATGAAATCTACGCGGAACTGTGTTATGACGGTTTCTTCCAGCATTCCATCGCCTCCCTGCCCGGCATGAGGGAACGGACCATGGTGGTCAGCGGTTTCTCAAAGGCCTTCGCGATGACCGGTTTCCGCCTGGGCTACCTGTGCGCGCCTGGGGAGGTCGTCAAAGCCTGCTCCCGCATCCACCAATACACCATCATGTGCGCCAGCCGCCAAAGCCAGGTCGCGGCCTACAACGCCTTAAAGCAAGGCCGGGAGACCGAATACCGCGATGTCAACAAGATGCGCGACAGCTATGATCGCCGCCGCAGGCTGATGGTCAGCGCCTTCAATGAAATGGGCCTTGACTGCTTTGAGCCCAAAGGCGCGTTCTACACCTTCCCATCCATTCGTTCAACCGGGCTTAGCAGCGAACAATTCTGCGAGCGCCTGCTGCAGGAGCACCATGTGGTGTGCGTGCCGGGCAATGCCTTTGGCCCCAGCGGCGAAGGGCATATCCGTTGCTGCTATGCCACGGCGACAGACAAACTGCTGGAAGCCTTCGACCGGATTTCCGCCTTCCTTTCCAGCCTATAGGAGTTCTGCCATGAAGAAATTGTTGCTGTTGCTCATCACGACCAGCCTCATCCTTGGGATGACGGCAACCATTGCCCACGCTGATGAAGAGGTCAGCATCATCGACCTCCTGCCTTCAATCACCACCACGACCGATGCGCCCCTTGATCCCGCCGCTACCACCGAACCCAGCGCGCAACCGGTGCAGACCATTCCGCCAGATCGCGTGTTCAACAACAACCTGCAATTGATCGTCACCGCCGCGGGGGACATGACCATCGGCGGGGACGTGCGCAAGCGTGGGGACACCATCTTTGAACGCGAGTTGAAAAAGCAGGATGGCGACCTGCATTTCCTGATGCGCAATGTCAAGGACATTTTCGCAAGCGACGACCTCACCCTGGTTAATTTTGAAGGCACCCTGACCACGGCGCCGGTGTACAAGTCCAACAATCAGTTTGTCTTCTCTGCCCCGCCCAGCTATGTAGAGATCCTCAAGGAGGGCAGCATCGAGGCGGTTGCGCTTGAAAACAACCACATCCTGGACCACGGCGAGGCCGGCAGGGATGAGACCATCAGAACCCTGGAAGAAGCGGGGATTGTGTGGAGCGACTCCACCCATGTCGGCGTCTACACCATCAATGATGTCAGCATCGCGATGCTGAGCTACCTGCACTACCGTGAAAAAGTGCAGGATATGCTGACCTCCGTGCCCCAGGCCATCAGGAACGCCAAGGCGCAGTATGACATCGTCATTGTCAGCTTCCATTGGGGTGCGGAGCTGGATTACAAGCCCAACCACAACCAGATCAACCTGGGCCGCGCGGCGATTGACGCGGGGGCCGACCTGGTGCTGGGCCACCACAGCCACCGCATCAACCCGATTGAAAAATACAAGGACCGCTACATCGTCTATTCCCTGGGCAACTTCAGCTTCGCAGGCAACACCAAGCCCAGCGACATGAGCACCTTCCTCTTCCAGGTGCGTTTCAACGTCAAGCCCGATTCGGTGGAGACAGACGGCTTCCGCATCATCCCGACGCGGATTTCATCCCGCACTGACTACAACGATTTTGCGCCAACGCCCTTTACCGACCAGCGGCTGATTGACAACGTCATCAATGTGTTAAAGAGCAATGGCAGGGGCCTGGAGTATGCGGTGGAGCACTATCCGACAGACTGGGAGTAAGCATGCGCGCGAAAATCTTGTTTCTCACTACCCATTCCGAATATCGTCAGAGCCTGCGGTTCATTCAGCAGGCTCTGTCTGAACTTGCCATCGCCTTTTCCCACAGTTTCGTGATGCGTGAAATGAGCTTGAAGGAGGACCTGTCAGACGGCGATCTCCTGCAGGCCATCAAGGAGCATGACGCGGTGATGCTGGCGGGCACGGCAGACGGAGAAAAACGAATCGCGAGGCTGATCAACTGCCACAGCAAGTACAGCATGCTCAACCAGTTGGACGCCCTTGACAGCTTGAGCCGGCTCAAAGCGAGCCACCTGCCCAAAGCGGACCTGGTCTGGCCGATGGATGAAACCACCCCCATCAACAAGACGGCGGTCACTGCCTGCGCGCTGTCCAAAAAGCAAGGCAAGCCCTTGGTCTTGCTTGAGACGGATGCCACCAGGGCCTGGAGCGAGCCCCTGAACAGGGCTGTGATGTACGCGGCACTGCCAACACCTGAAGTCAGGGCGCTGGAAGAACTCATCCAGGGCTTGCTGCACGCATCCCAATACACCCCCCTTGTCTTGTGCGCTAAAAGTGAAGCCAGGCTGCTCACCTACCTCTTGCTGTACATCGGCGGTACCGAGCAGCTTGCGTTTGAAGAGATGCTGTCTGACACTTTGGCCGTGCAATATGTTCAGCCGCAGGCCCAGAAGAAGGAAGTGCCACTGTTTGCCGGCTTGTACGCCACCGTCAAGCTGGTGCGCGATTCCTTGAAGCTGGAGCGCGAAGCGGACTGCCTGGAAACGGTGGTCACCAATGTGCTGCAGTCCGGCTGGAGAACGCCGGAGTTTGGCATTGGGGAGAAGACCATCTCCAGTGACGAGGTGTTGGAGCTGATGACCCAGCAAATCCAGTTGGCAGGGGAGCTGTTTGAGCGCCTTGGATAAGCGGATTCTCTTCCCGGATTATATGAACTGCTCCTTGCAGCTGACCGGCAGCATCGCGAAGGCCTTTGGCCAGGCCGCGCCTTTTGGCAGCCTTGCGCAGCTTGATGCCATGCTGACACCGCAAGTGCGCAACATCATCCTGCTGGTGCTGGACGGCATGGGGGTGAGCACGCTCCAGGAACACCTGATGGAAGACAGCTTCCTCAGGCGCCACTGGCTGCACACCCTCTCAGCCGTCTTCCCGTCCACAACCCTTGCCGCCACAGCCAGCCTCAGAACAGGTCTGCCGCCGTCCCAACATGGCCGCTTGGGTTGGACCATGTTCTTCCCGCAGGCGCAGCATAGCGTGGATGTCTATCCCAATACCCTTCAATTCACGAGATGCCAGGCCGCGGACCATCACATCGCGGACCGTTTTTTGCCCCTGAATGAGCTAAGCCAGCGCATCGCGCGTTCTACTCAGGCGCAGTCAGTTGCCATCTCAAAGCATGACCGCGTCCATGCAGCGACTTTGTCGGAAATCAGATTGCGTATTCAGGAGCAATTGGCACTGCCGGGCCGCCACTACCTGTATGTGTATGATGGTCAGCCGGATGCCAGCATGCACGATTTTGGCGTGAACAGCCCTGAAACCCATGACATCATGGCAGGTATCGACCTTTGGTGTGAAACGCTTCATCAGCAGCTCCCAAAAGACACCTTGCTCATCATCACCGCTGACCATGGCCTGCTGGACACTGAACCGGTCTACATGACAGATCACGATGAATTGGCCGGCATGCTGGTTCGCCCAGCCTTCATTGAACCCCGTGCAGCATCATTCCAGGTTAAGCCGGAATGCATCAATCAGTTTCCGGATGCCTTCCACAGGGCCTTTCCGGGTCAATTCCTGCTGTTGACGAAGCAGGAAGCGCTTGGGAAAGAGTTGTTTGGCCCCGAACCTTATATGCCTGGATTGGAGCAATACCTGGGTGACTTTGTCGCCCTGGCCATTGCCGGCACGGCCCTCTATCATAGCCGCGGCCAGGATGTCCTCATCGGCATGCACGCCGGGTTGACAAGCAGCGAGATGGAAGTGCCGCTCATCCTTTGCGAAAAGTAAAAAAGCAGGTGTCGTGCCTGCTTTTTTCATGGAGTATTTTAACTTACTGCCGGTAGCCCATCGTGTAGGAAACCCCTTTGATGCCTTCCGTCATTTCAATGCTTCTGTCATTGAGCACCCACAGCGCCTCCACACCCTCAAGGGCTTCCACATAGGCGCGGCCCTGCTCATAGGGCATCAGGAAGACCGCGGTGGACAGGAGGTCGGCGTAACCGGAATCCTCGGTGATGATGGTCACCGAGCGCATGTGGTCCGCCGGCATCAAGGTTTCCGGCGAGATCAGATGGTGGTAGCGCTTGCCGTCCACCATGTAATAGCGCTGGTAGTCACCGCTGGTCACCAGGGACAGGTCGCTTAGAAACAGGATGTCCATCACATCGTCCCCGGCGGGCAGCACCAGGGCGGCGTCCGGGTCCTGGATGCCGATGCCCCAGGCTTTCCGGCCATCCAGCGGCAGGTGACCGGTGCGCACATTGCCGCCTGCGTTGATGATGAAACTGGTCATGTCCGTATCCAGCAGCATCCGGGCGACCAACTCTGTGGCATACCCCTTGGCAACCGCGCCGACGTCCAGCTTGAGCAGCGGGTCCTGGTAATAGATGGTCTGTTCCTGCTCATCCAGAATGACGAAATCAATGTTGGTATGCCTATTGGCGGCTTCCAGCTTGTCCATATCCGGCAGCTTGGCTTGCTCGGGGGAGAGGTCCGCGGTGTCGCGCTCATCGTGCCATAAGGCCAGCACAGCGCCCAGGGCGATGTTGACCATGCCCTGGGTCCTGGTTTGCTCCTCCTTGGCCCATTTGATCAGCTGAAACAATTCCTCCGGCACCCTCACAGGCTCTTTCGCGGCGTTGTTGTTCAGGTAGTACATGTTGTTGAGGCCTTCATAGCGCAGGTACTGATTAAACTGCTTGTGCAGCTCGTTGAACCTGTCTTCCACCAGCTTGGCGTTCTTATCAAATTCTTCCTGGGACGGCGCGAAGGCAATCAGGGTGATAGCGGTATCAAAGGTGCCAAAGAACATGTAGGAATACTTGTGAATGTCCGGCTCTGATTGCGCGCTTGCCAAGACAATAGAGAAAATCAGTACCAGGGACAGAAGGGCAGAGAGGATGCGTTTCTTCATTGGTCTGTATACCCCAGATTTTTCAGGTCCGCGTTGGAATTGCGCCAGTCCGGCCGCACTTTGACCCACAGTTTCAGCATCACCTGGGTGCCCAGCAAGGCTTCAATGGCGGCCCTGGCCTTTGTGCCGATGGTGCCCAGCATCTTGCCTTGCTTTCCGATGATGATGCCCTTGTGCGAAGCGCGCTCACAGTAGATGTCGGCAAACACTTCCGTCAATGTGGGGCTGACTTCCTTCATGGACAGCACCTCAATGCCGATGCCGTGGGGGATTTCCTCCTGCAGTAGGAACAAGGTCTGTTCCCTGATCAACTCCGCGATGATCTGGCGCTCGGTCTGCGGCGTCCACTGGTCGTCCGGATAATACTTCGGGCCTTCGGGCAGCTTCGCCAGCACCGCTTCCATCAGCTTGCCTACGCCATCGCCGGTCTTGGCGGACATGGGCAGGATCTCATCAAAGCCATCCTCCGCGTACTCCGCAATCAGGGGCAGCAGCTGCTGGGGGTGAATCAGGTCGATTTTGTTCAGTACCAGGAACTTGGGGATGTTGCGCTGCGCCAGCGCCCTGATGGTTTCCCGCTCCTGCGGATCCTTTCTGGAAGCGTCCGCAATCACAATCAAGGCGTCAATGGCCTGCATGGCGTCCTGGACAGTCTTGTCCATGAATTCGCCTAACTTGGTGCGCGGCTTGTGGATGCCTGGGGTGTCCACAAACACAACCTGGTGGTCAGGCTTGTTGAGGATGCCGATGATCTGGTTGCGGGTGGTCTGCGGCTTGGGGGAGATAATGGCCACCTTTTCACCGATGAGGGCGTTGATAAGGGTGGACTTGCCCACATTGGGCCGTCCCACAATGCTGACAAAACCGGATTTGAAGGCGGGCTTAGTGCTTGGTGTCATGGGCATCCTCCTGAAAACTGAAAAAACTGTGGGGCAGCAAGCGGTCCAAGGTAGTTTCCTCCACCTGGCCATCACCCCAGGTGACCAGCACGCGCAGCGTGGGCGCGAACTCCGCCATCACCTGGCGGCAGGCGCCGCAGGGCCAGGGCGCGGTTTGGTCCGCGGCGATGGCGATGGTGGTGAACTTCTTTTGGCCCTGGCTGATGGCTTTGAAAATCGCGGTGCGCTCAGCGCAGTTGGTCAGCCCAAAGGAGGCGTTTTCCACATTGCAGCCGGTCAGGACGGTGCCATCCTCGCAAAACAGCGCCGCGCCGACACGGTAGTTGGAATAGGGGACATAGGCCATTTTCCGCGCGTCCCGCGCGCTTTGTAAGAGCGCCGCGTCCAGCGTTTCATCCTTGAACGCAAACTTCAGGGCCGCTTCCTCTTGTTTTCTCATTGCTGATTGATCCTCCTTGGACAAGTGATCATACCCGATTAAATGAAAAACCCCATGGACAAACAGATAGCTCATTTCCCGGAAAACAGAATGGCCATACTCCTGCGCCTGCTCTTGCGCCCGCTTGACATTGATGATGATGTCCCCCAAAAAACAACTGGCGCTGTCACTGTCCCAAGATTCCCGTATAAAAGCCGGGCTGTCTTGAAACAGGTGACCGGGAGAGACATCACAGGAGGGGAAACTGAGCACATCCGTGGGCAAGTCCTTGTTGCGCCAGGTTTTGTTGGCCTCCCGGATGCGTTCATCATCTGTCAAGGTCAGGCTGATGCTGCAGGGGCTGGTAATGCCCTCGACACAAAGGCAGGCCTTGAAGGCCTGCTCAAATTGCTGATCCCGCACCTGGCAAATGACGTCACGGACAATCTCAATCATGCTTGTTCTTCTCTGAACCTTTTTCTTCGGTTGGCGCGTAAAAAGCAGGTGGAGAGACCACATCAATCTCCGTTGAATAGGGCTTGTTGGCCGGTTTGGGCAAGGCCACCTCCGCCTTGGGCTTGCTGCTGCGCAGCTGCTGCAAATGGGCAATCAAGCGTTCACCGGGCAGCAATTTGTCCGCGGACTTTGGGTATTCAATCCGCTCATGGAAGACGCCATAGATTACCGAAGCGCAGCTGTCGCGGATCTGGTTGAGCTGCTGCAGGGTCAGAGGCGCGTTGACCATCATGCCGTTTTGCACCTTCTTCTGGATGAGTTCGTCAATGAAGGACACAATCTCGTCCGTGGTCGGGTTGCTCAATGTGCGGATGGCGGCCTCCACCGTGTCACACACCATGATGACGGCGCCTTCCATGGTTTGCGGCGGCACGCCGGGATAGCGGAAATCCGCTTCGTCCACCGGTTTACCGTTGGCTTCCTTGACGGCCTTGTGATAAAAATACTGCACCAGAGAATCCCCATGGTGTTCGGCGATGATTTGCTGAATCTCATAGGGGAGGCGGTTTTGCTTGGCCATGGCGATGCCTTCCCTGACGTGGGAGATGATGATGGCGGCGGACACATGGGGATCCGTCGTGTCATGAACATTGCTGGTGCCAATTTGGTTTTCCTTGAAATACAAGGGGCGCTTGAGCTTACCGATGTCATGGAAATAAGCGCCGGCGCGCGCCAGCAAGGGGTTGGCGCCGATGGCTTCCGCGGCAGTCTCCGCCAAATTGGCAATGATGATGCTGTGATGGTAGGTGCCGGGGGCTTCCATCAGCAGCCTGCGCATCAAAGGGTGGTTGGGGTTGGTCAGGTCCAGCAGGCGCATGGGGGTGGGCAGGTTGAACAAGGTCTCATAGGCCGGCTGTAAAGACAGGCACAGCAGCGCGCTGATGACGGTGCCCGCCATCGCCCATAAGCCTTTATTGAGGGAAACCCTCATGGACATGCTGGTCATCAGCCCGATGCATAAGCCCACCAGAAAACTGGCCGCCGCGGCCAGGCCGCCCGCGAACAGGACATAGGAGCGTTCATACTTTTTGTGCAGCATCACGGCTGTCAGGTTGCCCGCGATCATCGCAATGAACAGCAGGTTGATCATGTCCATGTTGGCGCTGACGGTGCCGCTGGTCATCATCATCACAGAAATCAAGGTGGTGGTGATGCCCACGATGATGCCGGGCAGCACCCCCAGGGTGACGGACAGGAGCATGTAGGGCAGCACCAGCGGCGCCAAATACATCAAGTCAATGGATTTTGCCAGCAGGCTTAACAGCATGGTGGTCCCTGTCACCAGGTAGACGATCATCAGGCGTTTGTTGTCCTGGTAAACACTCGCGTTGAAATGGCGCAGAAATAAGCCCATCAGGACCAGCATGGCCATCACCAGGGCAATGGCGCCCAGGTACATGGAATAGTCAATGGAATGGTCGCTTAACAAGCCCAGGCTGTTAAGCATGGCAATCTGGTTGTCACGGATTCTGCCTTCACCGGCGACCACGATGTTCTGACCCTGCTTGAAGATAACTGGCTCCACCGCCTGCCAGGCAGCGTGGCGGGCAGCTTCCGTCGCGTCCTCGTCCACCACCATGTTGGGTAGGATGATGGCGCGCAGCAGCGGCAACGCCACGTTTTGCAGCAGGCTGACATTGGTCTTGAAGCCCACCACCTGCATGATCGCGGTGATGGCGATGGACTCCTGACCCTGGGTGATGTTGCCCTGCATGGTGTTGCGGATGGCGGGGTTTAAGGAGGTGTACATCTCATCAAACTGTTCAGCTGTGGCGTTCATCAGGGTGGCCAGTTGAAAATTTTGAAAGTCCACCAGGTTCATAATTTCGTGGGCCGCTTCAAATTCTTCCGGGGAATAGACCCTGTTGGCGTTGTAGTCAGGCAGTGATTGGGCAAACTGGCGCACGGCCAGCATCTGGGCATAGACGGCGTCCAGGGAGAGCATCACCTTCTCGGTAATCCCTTCCTGGTAGTGGTAGATAGGGGTGACATTGGCTGCGGCTTGGTCACGGTTTCTCAGTGTCGTCACCTCGTCCTCAACGTCCTTGTTGGCGGAGATGGTGTGCGTTGGCACCAGGCCTGTGGTCAGGTTGTAGCGCTTGGGGGTGACGGTGATGATGAAAATGATCAGGCAGATCAGCGTGCCAATGGCAACAATCAGCCCCTGGTGAAAGGTGGCTGAGCGCGTGAAAGCATAGGCCTTTTGTAAGCCGGTGGCGTTTTGCCGGTCTTTGCCGGCAAGGGGCAGCTCATGCATGCTTTGTGTTCCTTGCTTCATATTGGTCATAGGCGCGGACGATGCGGGCGACCAGGTCATTGCGCACGACGTCTTCCTGGCCCAGCCGGCTGATGCTGACGCCTTCGATGCCCTCCAGTACTTCCATGGCCACCAGCAAGCCCGAGCGGCGGGCGATAGGCAGGTCAATCTGGGAAGGGTCCCCGGTGACAACACAGCGGGCATTCTTGCCCATGCGGGTTAAGAACATCTTCATTTGCTCGGGCGTGGTGTTTTGCGCTTCGTCCAAAATAATGTAGGCGTCATTCAGGGTCCTGCCGCGCATGAAGGCCAGTGGGGCCACTTCAATCGCGCCGCGCTCCAGCATCCGCTGGTAGGCTTCCATGCCCACAATCTCATACAGCGCGTCATATAAAGGCCGAAGGTAGGGGTCCACTTTCTGCACCATGTCACCGGGCAGGAAGCCCAGTTTTTCACCGGCTTCAACGGCAGGCCGGGTCAGGATCAGGCGCTCCACTTCCTTGTTCTTGTAGGCAACGGCAGCCATGGCGATGGCCAGGAAGGTTTTGCCTGTGCCGGCGGGGCCGACAGCCAGGGTCAGCCCACTGGTCTTCATCGCCTGCACATAGCGGCGCTGGCCTTCGGTCTTGCAGATGATGCGCTTGCCGCGGTGGGTGTAGGCCACCGCTTCCTTGGCCAGCCCTTCAACCTGTTCCAGGCGGTTTTGCTTGGCCAGGGACAAGAGGTAGCGGATGCGCGGCTCGTCCACCTGCTCGCCGGCCTGCAGCAATTGCATCATCTCTTCAATCAGCCGCTCCGCGAGCAAGGTGTTTTCGCTGTCACCTGATACATGCAGTTCATTGTTGCGCAGGTGAATGCTGACGTTGAGGCTTTCTTCCAATAATTGAATGTTGCGGTCGTTTAAGCCAAACAAGGCAACATAGGTGTCAAAAGAATCCAACGGTACTGACAAACAGTCTGGTACTCCCTTCGTTACAAAGCAATCATGTTAGCGAATAACTAACCACGCTAATCATACACTGAATCAGGTTCCGGCGCAAGAAACCGGCTGTGGACCGCCTTGCTTCGCCAATTTCTAAAACCGCTAAAATGCCAAAAATTTCGCTTGCAGGTTGGGAACACATATGGTATCATCACCTTTGCTGAATTGGCAGGGCAGGAGGTGAAGTACGTTGCCAAACATCAAGTCCGCGCAAAAGCGCGTCCGGGTTACCAAGAAGAAGAACCTGCGCAACCGCATGGTGAAGACCGGGGTGAAAACCGCCGTGAAGAAATATACCCTGGCGCTCAACTCCGACCTTGCAAGCGCGCCTGAGAAACTCAGTGCTGCCGCCGCTGCATTGGATCGCGGTGTTGCGAAGGGTGTTGTTCATAAGAATACCGCCAACCGCAAAAAGTCCCGCATGGCCATCGCGCTCAACAAAGCCCAGGCCTAACCATTGCAAACAAGCAAAATGCCGCAGCAAGCGGCTTTTTTTATAGGGAAGTATAGCAAATGAAAGAATTGCCAAACATCGGTGAAGCTGAAAAACTGCTGGCGTGGGCTTTATCAAAAAACCCTGGCCAGTGGGGCGCGCACAGCAGGACAGTCGCGCGCGCTGCCAGGACGATCGCTTTAGCCTGCCGGATGAACGCGCAGCGCTGTGAGGTGCTGGGCTTGCTGCACGACATTGGCCGCTATGTGGGCAAGGTCGCCTTCACCCATGTTGTCGCGGGCTATGACCTGATGATGCTGAAAGGCTATCCATCAGCAGCCAAGGTATGCCTGACGCATTCCTTCCCGCTACAGGACATCGCGGCATACAATGGGCAAATTGATTGCGCCCCGCAGGACTTTGTGCGGGTCAAAGGACTGCTTGCCGAGGTTGAATATGATGATGAGATGCGCCTGATCCAGCTGTGCGACGCGATCAGCCTGCCTACTGGCGTCACCATCATGGAAAAACGCCTGCTGGAGGTCGGTTTGCGCCATGGCTTGAGCCAGATAACCGCGCGCAAGTGGCAGACGTTTATGGAATTAAAAGCCTTGTTTGACCGGCGCTGCGGTCAAAACATCTATCAATTGTTTTCAGATGAGATTACCAAGGACCTGTTCTCATGACAAGGCTGCCGCGATTCTGGCGGCCAGGCGCACATTGTTGAACACCAACTGAATATTGGCTTTCAAGGAGTTGCCTCCGGTCAGCTCCACCACCTTGGCCAGCAGGTAGGGGGTGACTTCCTTGCCCGCAATGCCCTGGGCCTGGGCTTCCTTCAGCGCTTGCTCAATCGCCGGGTCAATGACATCCGCCGGCATCGCGTACTCCTGGGGGATGGGGTTGGTCACCAGCATCGCGCCTGGATACTGCATGTCCAGCTGCGCCTTGATCATCCCGGCGATTTCAGCGGGCGTGTCCGCGCGCAGGGGTACTTGAAAACTGCTGGCATTGGTATAGAAGGCGGGCAACACATCCGTCTGGTAGCCCACCACCGGGACGCCCTTGGTTTCCAGATACTCCAGCGTCAGCCCCAGGTCCAGAATGCTCTTGGCCCCGGCGCACACCACGGTGACCGGTGTCATGGCCATCTCCTCCAGGTCCGCCGAAATGTCCATGGATTGTTCCGCCCCTCGGTGCACACCGCCAATGCCGCCGGTGGCGAACACCTTGATGCCCGCCATGTGCGCGATGATCATGGTGGCGGCCACGGTGGTGGCCCCGTCCATGCCTTTTGATACCAGCATGGGCAAATCCCTGCGGCTGGCCTTGATCATTTTGGTGCCTGCCTTGCCCAGGTATTCAATCTGCTCATGGGTCAGCCCCGCGCACAGCTTGCCGCCCAGCACCGCGATGGTGGCGGGTTCCGCGCCATGTTCCCGCGCGGTGCGCTCACAGGCCAGGGCGGTCTCCACATTTTGCGGATAGGGCATGCCATGGCTGATGATGGTGCTTTCCAGTGCAATGATTGGTTTATTTTGTTCCATCGCTTCCCTGACCCTGGGGGAGATGAGCAGGTGTTGGTTCATGCTGTTACCTCAATTGCCGGTCATCTGTTTGTTTTGAAGATAGTGATGCGATGCCTGGACTGCTCGCTTTGCGGTTTCAAGGACACCCAGGACCAGGCTTGTGCTGACGGCGATGGAGGCCGTCATGGCGTCCCCGGCGCCGGTCTGGCTGGCCTGGCTGATGTCCGGGACAGGCATCAAGCCCTTATCCCGCGCGTCCGCGAAATAGACGCCTTCCTTGCCCAATGAGATAAAAACTTTCTGGACACCTTGTTGCAGCAGGAATTCCGCGGCTTTTTCAACGCTGCTTGCACCGGTCAGGGCGAGGGCCTCCAGGCGGTTGGGTTTGATGGCTGCCAGGCGGTCAAGGATGGGCAGCAATCGGACGCACTTGACCGCGCTCACAGGGTCGGCGATCAGCGGCATGGACAGCATATTTGCCGCTGTTTTCAGTGCAGAGGCGGACAGGTTTGCGTCCAGGACGCAGGCATCCGCCTGTATTCCCTTGCTTAGTAAGTCGCTGATGACGTCACTGGTCAGGGCGTCCATCGCGCGCATGTCGTTGACCGCGCAGCGCATGTCGCCCTCCTGGTCGTGGATGGCCAGGTAGGTGCTGGTGGAAAAACTGGTCTGAACGGCATAGCGCAGGCCGATGTTCATTTGCTGGCAGGCAGTTTTCAGTAAGTCGGCCAGGGTGTCCTTGCCCAGGGGGCACAGCAGTTCCACAGAATGCCCGGCGCTGGCCAGGTGGTGGGCGATGTTGCGCCCCACGCCGCCCGGCCCCAGGTTTACCTCACCCGGCAGCGAATCGCCCTGGGTATAAGGCGTATGGGAAGTGCCCAGGATGTCCATGTTCATCCCGCCGATGACCAGGAATCGCTTCAACCTGTCTTTCATTCTGGCGTGATGTCCGAAACATTCCCGATCAGCATGCAGTCGCCAAAGCTGAAGAAGCGGTAGCGTTGCTTCACCGCTTCCTCATAGGCATTCAAAGCCTGTTCCCTGCCCATGAAGGCGGACACTAGCATCAGCAGGGTGCTCTGGGGCAGGTGAAAATTGGTCAGCAGCATGTCAACAATTTTAAAGCGGTAGCCGGGTTTGATGAAGATGGTGGTGGTGCCGCTGCGGGGGACCAAATGCCCATGCTCATCCGCCACCGACTCCAGGGTGCGCACGCTGGTCGTGCCCACGCACACCACCCGCCCGCCCTTTTTCCTGGCCTCGTTGATGGTGTCCGCAGCCGCCTGGCTGATGTCAAACCACTCCTCGTGCATCGTATGCTTCTCCACGTCCTGTTCTTTGACAGGACGGAAGGTACCCAGCCCAACGTGCAGCAGGATGCTGGCGATTTTTACGCCTTTTGCCTGGATGGCCTGCAGGGTGTCCTCGGTGAAATGCAAGCCCGCGGTGGGCGCGGCCGCGCTGCCCTCTTCTCTGGCGTACACGGTCTGGTAGCGGTTCTTGTCCTGCAGCTGTTCATGGATATAGGGGGGCAGCGGCATCTGGCCCAGCTCATCCAAAATCTCTTCAAAAATTCCCTGATACTCAAACTGCACGATTCTGCCGCCAAAATCGGTGGTTTCAAGAACCGTGCAGCCCAGCTTCCCGTCGCCAAAGACCAGTTCCGTCCCGGCCTTCAGATGCCTTCCGGGCTTGACCAGGGCTTCCCATTTGTCATCTGCCAGGCGTTTGAGCAGCAGCACTTCACAGGCAACGCCGGTACCGCGCTTGGTGCCCAGCAATCGGGCCGGGATGACGCGGCTGCGGTTGATGACCAGCACATCCCCAGAATTCAAAAAGTCAGGCAGTTCGTGAAAGGAATGATGTGAAAATTCGCCGCTGCTACGGTCGCACACCAGCATACGGCTCTGGTCACGAGACTGCAGAGGGGTTTGCGCGATCAGCTCCTGCGGCAGGTGAAAATCAAAATCACTTGTCTTCATCAAAGAAGGACACCTGCGGTTCATTCGTCTC
Source organism: Clostridiales bacterium (assembly GCA_012521895.1). Taxonomy (GTDB): domain Bacteria; phylum Bacillota; class Clostridia; order Christensenellales; family Aristaeellaceae; genus UBA6115. Next base: position 8,399 of record JAAYLK010000035.1, on the reverse strand, counting down.
CAAGTCAGTTGCGGGCATCATGCGGCCCAGGTGTTCATAGGCCGCCCTTGTTACTACACGGCCGCGGGGCGTGCGCTGGATGAAGCCCAGTTGCAGTAGAAAGGGTTCATATACGTCCTCAATGGTCAGCGCGTCCTCGCCCGTGGAGGCCGCCAGTGTGTCCAGGCCAACCGGTCCGCCGGAAAACTTGTCAATCATGGTGGACAGCACATTGCGGTCCACCTTGTCAAGGCCCAGGCCGTCCACTTCCAGCAGGTTCAGGCCTTCGTTGGCCACTTCCCTGGTAATTTTGCCATCCGCCCGCACCTGGGCGTAGTCACGCACGCGTTTTAACATCCTGTTGGCGATGCGCGGCGTGCCGCGGCTGCGCCGGGCGATCTCGATGATGCCTTCTTCCTCTGCCGGCATCCCCAGAATGGAGGAGGAGCGCTTGACAATCTGCGCCAGTTCCTCCGGCGTGTACAGCTCCAGGCGAAACAGCATGCCAAAGCGGTCCCGCAGGGGCGCGGACAGCTGGCCGGCGCGGGTGGTGGCGCCCACCAAAGTAAAATGGGGCAGGTCCAGCCGCATGGAACGCGCGGTGGGCCCTTTGCCAATCATGATGTCCAGCGCGAAGTCCTCCATCGCCGGGTACAGCACTTCCTCCACCGCCCGGGACAGCCGGTGAATCTCATCGATGAACAAGATATCACCGGCGTTTAGGTTGGTGAGGATGGCGGCCAGGTCGCCGGGCCGGTCAATGGCGGGGCCGGAGGTCACGCGGATGTTCTGGCCCATTTCAGCGGCCACGATGGTGGCAAGGGTGGTTTTGCCAAGGCCGGGGGGGCCGTAGAGCAAGATATGGTCCAGCGCGTCACGGCGCTTGAGGGCCGCCTTGATATAGATGGACAGGTTGTCCTTCACCGCGTCCTGGCCGATGTACTCCCGAAGGTTCTTCGGGCGCAGGGAGAGGTCGCTCTCCCTGTCCTCATCACGGTAGCCGGTCATCATCAAACGGTCGTCCTGCATTGATTATCCTTTCATCATGGAGCGCAAGGCCTGGCGCACCAACTCATCCGCCTGCAAATCCGCATTGCCCTGGTGCGCGCGGGACACGGCCAGCGCGGCCTCGCTCTGGCTGTAGCCAAGGGCGGTTAGGGCCTGAACAGCCTCGCCCACGGCGCCAACCTGCGCGGACACCGTGCCGCTGGGCATGCCCGACAGCCCGCTGGTAAAATCGTCCTTGCTCAAGCGGTCCTTCAGCTCCAGGGCAATGCGTTGGGCGGTCTTCTTGCCAATGCCCGGCGCCCTGGACAGCATCTGGACATCCTCGGTCAGAATGGCCAGGGTCAGGTCTTTCAGCGGCATGCTGTTGAGGATGTTCAGCGCGGTGCGCGGCCCGATGCCGGAGATGCTGTTGAGGTTGAAGAACATCGCGCGCTCCTCACGGCTGTGGAAACCAAACAGCTCCATCGCGTCTTCCCGGACGCTCAGCCAGGTGTGCACGCGCGTAAACTCGCCCTTGGGCGGCAGTGAGGAGATCGCGGCCTGAGTGCACAGCACCTGGTAGCCCACGCCGTTTACGTTGAGCACCAGCTCAGTCCCGGTTTTCTCATCCACAAGGCCTTCAATAAAAGCGTACATAGATTCCTCTACTTCATGATGTGTTCCTGGCCAAAGCGGCCGGAATTAAAGTGGGTGAGCGCGGCGGCCACCGCGTCCGCGGCGTCGTCAGGCTTTGGATAGGCCGGCAGACTCAGCAGCATTTTCACCATCTGCTGCACCTGCAGCTTGTCGGCCTTGCCGTAGCCCACCACCGCCTGCTTAATCTGCATGGGGGTGTACTCATACAGCGCCTCTGTATATTTCGCGCAGCGCGCGACCGCGACGCCGCGCGCGGCGCCTACGGTGAAGGCAGTGGTTACGTTTTTCGCGAAAAACAACTGTTCAAACACGATGGCGTCGGGCTGGTACAGGTCCAGCAGGGAAGCAATCTGCTCATCAATCTGCGCAAGACGCTGGGGGAAGGGGGTGTCCGGCTGGGTCTGGATGGTTCCGCAGGCCACAAAGCGGGCTTTGTCCGGCAGGGCCCTGATGATACCCCAGCCCAAGGTGGCCAGGCCCGGATCAATCCCTAAAATCCTCATGCAATACCTCGTTTCAACCACATCTTACTGATTGGCAGCTTTGCTGTCAACGAAAGCGCCGTCTTCCTTCAGCCAGCGTTTCATCATGTCTTCCACGTGTTTTCTGGCCATGTTGGCGTCCAGGACCACCTGATCCTCTGACATTGGCGCTTCGCCCATCAAGCCAAGGAACTGGCTTACCTTCAGTCCCAGGACATCCTGGATCAGGCTGTCGGCGCCCGCGTTGGACACCAGGTAATAGCACAGCAGGGAATCCTTCTGGCCCATGCGGTGGGCGCGGTCCTCCGCCTGGGAATGGATGGCGGGGGACCAGTCCAGTTCGCCAAACACCACGCAGGTGGCCCGCTGCAGGTTGAGCCCCGAAGCAGTGCGCAATGAAATACAGCAGAGGTTGGTTTTGCCCTCCATGAACCGCTTGACGGACTGGTCCTTTTGCGCATGGGTCTCACGGCCTGAAATCATAGCGGGGGAATAGCGTTTCAACTCCTGCTTGTACAGGTCCATCACGGCATGGTGGTGGGCAAAGAGCAACACTTTTTCATCGTTCTCTAGCAGTGCGCGCACAAACTGCGCCACATAGGAGGCTTTGGCGATGCCGCTGGCCTGGCGCTCCCCCTGGGACAGCTTGTTTTCCATCAAGGCGCGCTGCGAAGCGCTCATCAGGCCGTCTTCCCGCAAGGCGCCCAAGTCGGCGATGTAAGGCTGCATTAGCTTGTTGAACAAGGCATCGTCCGCGTCCACCGTGGTCACCAGCCGGCGCTTGTCCGGCAATTCCGGCAGCACCTCCGCCTTGGTGCGGCGCAGCATCAGGCCTTCACGCCGCAGGTGGTCACCCAGCCAGTCCGGGTGGATGACGATGGCGTTGCCATAACCATAGCACCATTCGCGGGTAAAGGATTCCCAATCGCCCAACAGGTGGAAATCCAGGATGTTAACCACGTTCCAGATTTCCCCGCCGTGGTTGTATATCGGCGTGCCGGACAGGCCGTATACCCGCTCGCACTGATTGGCCAGCAGGCTGGCGGCAGAGTATTTTTCGGTGCCCCGGTGGCGCAATTCCTGGATTTCATCAAAAACCACTGCTTTGACGGGCAATTCCGGCAAGGCGTCCTTCCATCCCCGCAGCAGAAGGTAATGAATCAGATAGATGTCCGCTTCCGGCAAGGCATAGGGTTTCAGGCCTTTGATTACATGGATGCGCGGCGGCTGACCGCCCATCTGCAAAAAGCGCTTGATTTCATTTGCCCAGTTGCTCACCAAGTGCGGGGGCACCACCAGCATTGCCGGGAAGCTGTTCAGGGATGCCAAGGCCGCCAGCGCTTGCACTGTTTTGCCAAGACCCATCTCATCCGCAAGCAGAGCCCGCGGCGTGTGGCACAGCCAGCTGGCGCCGTATTCCTGGAAGGGGCGCAGCTGACCTTGGAAAGTGCCATTGACTTCTTCAAACTTCGGGGGCCTAAGGCGAAACTCTTCCTGCGCCAGGTAATGCTGCTGGCTTTGCGTGAGGGCCTGGTTCCAGCGGTCCAGATCCCCAGGCATGATGGCCAGCGGATAGCGCTGCATCAGCCAGTTGAGCTCGCCCACATGCCGCCGGTGCGCGCTGAAGCGCGCGATGCCGCGCTTGCCGGAGTCGGCCCCCGGGAACAAACGCTTCACCAGTTCGGTCACCGCCGGGTCACCCTTGATGACCCAGTACTGCCCCCTGGCCTGGTAGGACAGCGTGCCGTACAGCCTGCCTTCCTGGACGGAGGGCTGTAAGTAGGCGGGTAATTGAATCCCTGTTTTTGATGAAGAAACCGCGTCAGGCTGCAAACTGTGAGTGTCATTCTGTGCTGACGCTTTGATTGGTTTTGTGGTTTTGGTTTGCTGCGGCGCAGCGCCTTCCGGCACGGCAATTCCCCACAAACTGGACAGGCTGAGGGTCACCACCTGCTTGCCCAGCATCACTGCGGGCATGTCCGGGTCTCGCTCCGCGATGATCAGCAAAGCGCTTACTTTGGGGGAAGCCAGGTAGCGCGTGGCCTGGGCCATCAAGGTGCGGGCATTGGGTCTGGAACGCTTGATTTCAATGCCGACATCCTCCGCCAGAAAATCAATCCTGCACCGTGGGGCAATCATCACTTCATGCAAAAAAGCAATGCCCGCGCCGCGCAGGGCGGCGGCGATCTGTTCATGCAATTCCTGCTCACTTTGGGCAAAGGGGGCACGGACAGCCCGGATCGCGGTCAGGATGCGCTCCATCACCAAGGCGGCTCCTCCTTTTCGTTACGCAAACATTATAGCTTGTGACAATTTTGTTTACAATGTGTTTATAAGTTCATGTTGTCGGGTAACAGTCAATTTGATACCATACCCGCAAGGTTGAACAGGGAGGTTTTGATGAAAAAAAGAGGAATCGCAATTGGTTTGCTGCTCAGTTTGCTTTTACCTGTATTTGGTGCTTTCGCAGAAAACGGGCACCTTGTTATAAAGGATTTTCCAACACTGATCCGCCCGGGCAAGTCCGAGGTCTTCCGCTTTGAAGCCGCGCACGAGGGCGTTGGCTCCCTGTCTGTGCTGGACAGCGCGGGACAAGCGGTCGCCAACATGTTAAGCAACCTTCACATCAGTGAAGGAGAAAACTCTTTGGTGTGGAATGGCCATGGGGACGCCATGAAACCGCTTGAGGCGGGTACATATACCCTTGTTTTGCAGGTGGCCGAGGACGCGGTCCGCCACCCCATTACCATTGGTGACATCGCCCCGCAAATCACCCAGCTGGTGCTGCCGGATTCCAAAATCATCCCGGGAAGCGAATGGAACATGTCCGTCAACGTCAACATGAAGGGCACCCTGGCGGTGATTTTCCATGTGGCTGAAAAGAATGTGCAGCTCTTCCTGGACAGCATTCCCCAGGGCAGCACTGTCATAACCTGGGACGGTTTGATTGACGGCCAGGTCCCGCCCGCGGGCAAGCACACCTTGTCCGTGGTCTTCATGGATGAAAACGGCTTTGCCGCCAACCAGCAGCACATCTCCCTGGAGGTACTGGAACCCGTTGTTGAAGCGACGCCTGTGCCAGAACAGGCCACACAAGCGCCTTCAGCGGAAGCGACGGCTGACCCAGCCGCGATTGAACCAACTTCTGAAGTTCAAGCTGCACGCCAGGCGGCCAATGAAGCCTATCACTACAAGGTCACCACCCTGGAGCATGTGCCGGAAGAGGACTACGGCAAGGACTACTGGCGCCTGCCTGTTGGCGATTACAACGAGGAAGCCATCTGGAAGGTGATGATGCAGCCCATCACCGTGCTCTGGGGCAAGGACCAGCGCGACACCTACAAGCTGCGCGCCACCAAGGATGAAAGCACCAAGCGAGAGAACATCGTGGGGGAAATCGGTTATGAAGCCCAGGGCGTAAACATCCTGGAGCAGACGGATGATGGCTGGTCCTTTGTGGAGGTGCACAATTCCTCCTATGGCCCGGATAACCGCACCCGGCGCGGCTATGGCGACACCGACGCCCTGATCCGCGGCTATGTGCGCACGGATGTATTGAAGGTCATCACCCCCAGGACCGATTACGGCATCCTGATTGACAAGCTCAAGCAGCGCATGTACATCTTCAAGGAAGGCAAGATTTTTACCGAGCTGCTGATCTCCACCGGCGTGCCCACCAAGCAGCAGCCCTGGAATGAGACCCCTTCCGGAGAATTCCTGATGGTCAGCCGCACAGGGGACTTCAACGCCGGCAACCTGGTTTGCCGCATGTCCATGCGCATCAACGGCGGCAACCTCATCCACGAGGTGCCCTATATCCTAAACGAGCGCACCGGTTACTGGGATTATTCCTCCCAGGAAGCCCAGCTTGGCCAAAAGGCCAGCCATGGTTGCATCCGCGTGCAGCGGGTGAAGAACAACGAAGGCATCAACATGGCCTGGCTGTGGAGCAACATCAAGATCAACACCAAGGTGTTAGTTTGGGATGATGACAACCGTTACTACGATTATCCGGATGCGGCCACGCCCATCTTCTATAACCCCGATGGCGGCAAGTACTACCACCTGGACCAGAATTGCAGCAGCATCAAGGACCGTTTCCTCCCCTTGAAGGGTGAGACGGATTATGCCAGTCTGGACAATGACGAACACGCCAAACTAACGCCCTGCCCCTACTGCAACCCGCCCGTCCGCGCAAGCCTCATTGATGAGCTCAACGCGAAGAACGGCTTCTAATCTATAGTGTTTGAACCCTACAATACGGGTGGATGTTGCGTCCACCCGTAAAAACTTGTATACTGATTTCATATGAAACAGTTTCCTTGGGAGGTTTATGATGGAATTTAAGATTAAGAATGATATTGGAACCATCTACATTTCCGAAGAAGTGATGCTCAAGGTGGTCGGTTACGCGACGCTGGAGTGCTACGGCATTGTCGCCATGTCCAGCAAACGGGCTAAGGATGGCCTGGTGGAGTGGCTGGGCCGAGAGAACCTAAGCCGCGGCGTGACGCTCAAAGCGGTGGATGACATGATCGATGTGGACTTGTACATCGTCGTGGAATACGGCATTTCCGTCACCGCGGTATGCTCTTCCATCAAGGAAGTGGTCAAGTACAAGCTGGAGAGCATGACGGGCGTCAAGGTACGCAATGTGAACATCACTGTAGAAGGAATCCGCGTCTGACACTGACGGATTCGGAGGAATAAAATGGCAGATTTCAGTTTGCTTGACGCGAATACTTTGCGTGAAATGGTCAACGCCGGCGCGGCGCTGCTTGAGAAAAACAGGGAAGCGGTCAACGCCTTGAACGTTTTTCCGGTGCCTGATGGGGACACCGGCACCAACATGTCCATGACGATGCTGTCAGCCGTCAAGGAAATCAACAACAAGGACACCACGGCAGTGGGCGAATTGGCGGAAGCCCTGTCAAAGGGCGCGCTGCGCGGCGCGCGTGGCAACTCCGGCGTTATTCTGTCCCAGCTGTACCGTGGTTTTTCAAAAGCCCTGGCTGACCGCGAACGCATCAGCCCCGCGGATTTCGCTGCAGCGCTGCGCGCGGGCGCCGACACAGCCTACAAGGCGGTCATGAAGCCCAAGGAAGGCACCATTTTAACGGTCGCCCGCGTGATCGCCGATGACGCGGTGAAGCAGGCGCAGATGGAGCCGGACAGCTTTTCCGCCCTGATGCGCGTCATCCTCACCAGCGGTGAGAGCATTTTGAAGCGCACCCAGGAGATGCTGCCCGCACTCACCCAGGCAGGCGTCGTGGACGCCGGCGGACGCGGCCTGCTGCTGATTTACACCGGCTATGCTGCGGTCATCAACGGCGAGCAACTGGACGACCTGGTGGTCGACATGAGCGGGGACAGCGCAGAAGACAAATCCTTCATTGACGACCATGAGGCCCTTGAAGACATCACCTTCGCTTATTGCACCGAGTTTTTTATTCAGCAGTTAGAACCCGGTACCACGGACGCGGATGTGGCTTCCCTTCGTCGCAAGCTCAGCCGCATTGGCGACAGCATGGTGGTGGTATCTGACAGTGACCTGATCAAGGTTCACCTGCACACCAATGACCCGGGCAAGGCGCTTCAGTACGCCCTGATGCTGGGTGAGCTCAATGGCCTTAAAATTGACAACATGGTCCAGCAGCGCCGCGATTTGGACGCCCAGAAGCCCAAAGACCTGAAGGACTACGGCATCGTAGCCGTCTCCCAGGGCGATGGCTTTGATGACATCTTCAAGGACCTGGGCGTGGATGCCATCGTCAGGGGCGGGCAGACCATGAACCCCAGCATCGACGACCTGAAAAAGGCCGTGGACAGCGTTAACGCCAAGTGCATCTTCATCCTGCCCAACAACGGCAACATCACCCTGGCCGCACAGCAGGTGGCCGAGATGACTGAGGGCAAGGTCATCGTCCTGCCCACCAAGAATGTGGCCATGGGCATCGCCGCAGTCGTAGCCTTCCAGCCGGAGGAAAGCCCGGAGGAAAACGCCAAGCGCATGGATGAAGCCGCCCAGAAGGTGCGCACCGGCATGATCACTTACGCTGTGCGCGATACCAACCTGGATGACCTGAAAATCAAGGAAGGCAGCATTATTGGCCTCAACAACGGCCAGGTCACCGTCAACTGCGATACCGCGGAGGAAGCGGCTGTCTTGCTGATGAAGGAGATTGTCAGCGAGGACGACGGCCTGATTACGGTGTACTACGGCGACAAGACCGATGAAAAGGACGCGCAGGCGCTGCGCGACCAGCTGGAGGAGCTCTACCCGGATTGCGATGT